>DUTA01000020.1 GCA_012842325.1 Bacillota bacterium
CCGGAAAACCGAGGAGAACCCCTGCCACAATCAGGAGCACAATCCCCAGCAAGAGGATCTGGGCCTGCCTGGGTGAAAAGAGCATTGGGCAACACCGCCCCCTATGAGCAATCTTAAAGACGGGACAAGCCCCGTCCCGTATCTTCTCTGCCTGCAGGCAAAAAGAAAAACAGGCTTCTTTTCTGCACTGCTTTTTTCACCAAATACATTTTCCACATCCTCAAGGATTTTCCTGCCTGCCGTTGAGCTAAAGGGGGCAGTTCCCAACTGTGTGTATAGCTTCCTTTCCTCTTAGCTATCCTATATACAAAGGCCGCTTGCGGCCGGGGAGAAATGCTGCGCGGGGAACAAGGAGGTTGGCCATGGGCTGGTTCAGGTTTCTTTTAGGAAAAAAGGAGCAGCAAAATGAACAAGGGGAAAAGGCCGGCCAGCTCCTGGGGGACAGCCTCGATATCAGCCAGCGGGAGGCCCGGCTCCGGGAGCTGGCCCTGTCCGCCGACCTGACCGAGAATATCCAGCTGCTCACCGGGCTGTACGGAAACAGCGCCGACCTGGTCGTCCGGACCTTTCAGCTGGGCTCCACCCGGATACCCGGGGCCATCTTCTGTTTTGAAGGGATGTTTGACAGAGACAGCCTCGAAGACATCCTCAGGGCCCTGGAAATAGATGCCCGCAAAATCCCGGAAAAGCTGCCCCGGGACCGGGGCCTGCTGGAGGCGGTCAAGGAGCAGCTCCTGCCCACCCACGAGGTCCGGGAAGCCAGTTCGGTGGAAGAAATCTGCCGCAGCATCAGTTCCGGTCAGACAGCCCTTCTCCTGGCCGGTCAGGATAGGGCCCTCCTCTGTGAGACCAGGGGCCTGGACACCCGGGCCATCAGTGAACCGGCCTCGGAGACAACCATCCGGGGCCCCCGGGACGGTTTTGTGGAGAACTTAATCACCAACATCTCCCTGATCCGCCGCCGGCTGAGAACGCCCAACCTCTGGACCGAGAGTTTCACCCTCGGCTCCCTGACCCGGACCCCGGTGTTCCTGATCTACATAAAGGGCCTGGTCAGTGAAGAGCTGCTGGCCGAAATTCGCTCCCGCCTGGAAAGGATCAAGATGGACGGAGTTCTGGAAAGCGGCCAGATGGAAGAATACATCCAGGATGTCCCCCTCACCATCTTCCCCCTGGTCTTCCGCACCGAAAAGCCGGACCGGGTCATCAGCTGCCTCCTGGAAGGCAAGGCGGCCATCATCACCGACGGCACCCCCTTTGTCCTGGTTTTGCCCGCCCAGTTTATCAAGATGCTGGAAGCCCCCGACGATTATTACGAAGGGTTTCCCGTCGGAACCTTAACCCGCTGGCTCCGCTTTTTTTCCTACCTGACATCGATCCTCCTGCCGGGAATATATGTGGCCGTGGTCAACTTCCACCAGGAACTGATTCCCACCACCCTGCTCCTCCGCATCACCGCCACCAGGGAAGGACTGCCCTTTCCGGTAGTGGCGGAAGCCCTGATGATGGAATTTGCCTTCGAGGTCCTCCGGGAGGCCGGGATCCGCCTCCCCCGGGCCATCGGCCCTGCCATCAGTATCGTCGGCGCCCTGGTCCTGGGGGAAGCGGCCATCAGGGCCGGGATCGTCTCGCCGGTCATGATCATTGTGGTAGCCCTGACAGCCATTGCCTCCTTTACCGTCCCTGTTTTCAGCATCGGTATTTCCGCCCGCATCCTGCGCTTTATCTTCATCGGCCTGGGAGGGGCCTTTGGCCTCTTCGGCATCCAGATGGGAATCATCCTGGGCTTAATCCACCTCTGCTCCCTGCGTTCCTTCGGCATCCCCTACTTTTCCCCCATCGGGCCCCTGATCTGGAGCGATTGGAAGGATACCTTCATCCGCATGTACTGGTGGGGTATGACCACCAGGCCCAAGCTCCTGGGCTTCAGGGAACCCTGGCGGGCAAAGGCAGGGCAGAGGCCGGGACCGCGCTGGTCAAGGGAGGAAGAAAATGATTAAAGAAAAAATAGCCAACCGCCAGCTCCTTTTCATCCTCTACATGATGCGGACCACGGTGGTCATCGCCTTCCTCCCCGTCCTCACCTCGGCCGACGCCGCCCAGGACGCCTGGCTGGCCGCCATCCTGGCCGTTATCGGCACAAGCCTCATCGCTTTTTTTGCGGCGGGCCTGGGTGCCCGCTTTCCGGAAAAAACCCTGATCCAGTACGGTGAAGAGCTTTTGGGACCCTGGCTGGGGAAAATACCGTCCCTGGTGGTCCTTTGGGCCCTCCTGACCATTGCCGCCACCGATACCCGCATTTATGGTGAAATGCTGGTGACCAGCTTCCTGACGGAGACACCCATGGCCTTCATCATCGGTACCATGGCCATCGTCTCCGCCATCGGCGCCCGGGAGGGGATCGAAGTTCTGGGCAGGGTGGCCGATACCATTTTTCCTTTATTTCTCTTCATGCTCACCATCAGCCTCCTCCTGCCCCTGCCGGAGTTCAGGGCCATCAACCTGGAACCGGTCCTGGCCCGGGGTCTGGGGCCGGTGCTGTGGGCCACCGTAACGCCGGTGGCCGTGGGGGCCCAGCTGCTGGTGATAACCATGCTGATCCCCAGCCTCAACGCACCCCGGCTGGCCACCCGGACAGCTCTCTGGGCCACGGCCGGGGCCGGCCTCACCCTGCTGGCAACCACCCTGATCACCATCGGAGTCCTGGGACCGGACCACGGCTCCCGCTCCCTCTTCCCCTTTTACGCCATGACCAGGGCCATTGAGATCAGCGAATACCTGCAGCGGGTGGAGGCCCCCATCATCTTTGCCTGGGGCTTAGGCGTCTTTGTGGGCATTGCCGTCATCCTCAATGCCGGGGCCCGGGGACTGGCCCAGCTTTTACACCTGGCCGACTACCGCCCCCTGGTCTTCCCCATGGCGGTGATTCAGGCGACCTATGCCCTCCATGCCTACGAAAACATCTTCCAGCTCCTGGCCATCTTTCGCCCGGGGGTCATCGGCCCCTACGGCCTGAGCTGGTTTCTCCTGAGCCTGGTTCCCCTCTGGCTGGCCTATCTGGGCCGCCAGTTTTCCCGCAGGCTCAGGCAGGGGGGGTAGAAATATGCCGGCCGGGCGCCGCTTGCTGACGGCCTTCCTTCTCTTAAGTCTGCTCCTTACCGGCTGCTGGAACCGCCGGGACCCGGAGCTGATGGGCTTTGTCATTGCCACCGGTTTTGACCTGGACCCCGAAACCGGTCTCTACCGGATTATCGTCCAGGTGGCCAACCCCCTGATCATCGGCGGCCAGGAGCAGGGTTCCGGGGGAGGCGAGGATAAGAAGCCCTTCTGGGTGGTGGAGGCCGGGGGCCACAGCCCCTTTGAAGCCAGGCAGAACTTGGCCCTGAAGACCAGCCGGGAACTCTTTTGGGCCCACAGCAGCATCCTGCTCCTGGGGGAGAACCTGGCCCGGGAGGGGATCGCTCCGATTCTGAACTTCGTCGAGCTGGAGCGGCAGCTGCGCCTCAGCGCCCGGCCCGTAGTTGTGGACGGGGACCTGCGCTCCCTCCTGGAAGCCGAGTTTCCCCTGGAAAAAACCAGCGGCCAGGGGCTGCGGCGGCAGATCGAAACTACCATGTCGGAACGGACCTTCTTCGC
>DUTA01000021.1 GCA_012842325.1 Bacillota bacterium
CGGCCGGGTTTTTCACCAGGCCCCTCTCCACCAGCTGCCTGATGAGGGCGGGGCCGAGGCCATCGATGGCCATGGCATCCCGGGAGGCGAAGTGAAGCAAACCCTCCTGGAGCTGGGCCGGGCAGGCCAGCCCGGTACAGCGGTGGGCCGCTTCCCCCGGCAGGCGGACAACTTCCGCCCCGCAGGCCGGGCAGCGCTCCGGCATCTGAAATTCCTTCTCCTCTCCGGTCCGGGCTTCGAGCAGGACCGCCACCACTTCCGGGATGATATCCCCCGCCTTTTGCACGACCACCCTATCCCCCAGGCGGATATCCTTTTCCCGGATATAATCCAGGTTGTGGAGGGCTGCCCTCCCCACCGTTGTCCCGGCCAGGCGGACCGGTTCCAGCACCGCCGTGGGGGTCAGGACCCCGGTCCGGCCGACACTGACGATGATATCCTTCACCGTGGTGACCGCCTGCTCGGCCGGGAACTTGTAAGCAATGGCCCAGCGGGGGCTCTTGGCGGTGGCCCCAAGGCGCTCCTGCAGGGCCAGGGAATTGACCTTGATCACCAGGCCGTCTATCTCATAGGGGAGGTCCCGGCGCCGCTGGGGATCCCACCGGCGCACCGCCGCCAGGACCTCCTCGATCCCCTGGCAGAGGACATAGTGCCCGTTGACCTTAAAGCCTGCTTCCTGCAAAAAGGCCAGGACCTCGCTGTGGGTATGAAACTCCCTGCCCCTGGCAATGCCGATCCCGTAGACAAAGATATCCAGGGAACGGGAGGCGGCGATCCGGGGATCCAGTTGGCGCACCGACCCGGCGGCAGCGTTGCGGGGGTTGGCGAAGGGCTCTTCCCCCCTGGCTTCCCGCTCGGCGTTGAGGCGCCGGTAGGCCGCAACGGGCATGAAAACCTCGCCCCGGACCTCCAGGAGCGGGGGATATTCCCCCTGCAGGCGCAGGGGCAGGGAACGGATGGTCTTTAGATTAGCGGTGATGTCCTCGCCCCGGTAACCGTCCCCCCTGGTGGCACCCCGGACGAAAATACCTCCTTCATAGGTCAGGGCCACGGCCAGGCCGTCGATCTTCAGCTCCAGGACATACTCCACCTTCGCTTCCCCCGTCAGCTCCCGCACCCGCCGGTCAAAATGGAAGAGTTCTTCTTCCGTGAAGGCATTGGCCAGGCTCAAGAGGGGTATCGGGTGCTCCACGGTGGCAAAGGCCTCCAGGGGTTCTCCCCCCACCCGCTGGGTGGGGGAATCGGGAGTAACCAGTTCGGGATGGGCCTCCTCCAGCCTTTCCAGTTCCCGCATTAAGGCGTCATATTCGGCATCGCTGATCTCAGGCTTATCGAGGACGTAATAGCGATAATTGTGATACTCAATAATCCGCCTGAGCTCTTCAACACGCTGGCGCGGATCCATAAACGCACCTCCCCTGCCCTTCTGACCTTGCTCTACAGTAGTCTTTTCCCCTCCGGCCCCAACTATCCCTTAAACCTTGACCAGAGGGGCATAGAGGAGGGATAGGGTCTTGATGCCCCGGTCGGGGAAGGCCACCGTCACCAGGGCATCCTCCCCCTGGCCGGAAACCTGGATGACCGTCCCCACTCCCCAGGCCCGGTGCCGCACCCTGTCGCCGGCAGTGAAGGGGGCGGAAGCTGCCGTTGCTTCCCCGGCCATGGCCTTCTTTTCCCCGGGACCGCTGCCGGGCCTTTCCCGGGCCAGGTCCCCCGCCCCCAGCTCTTCCTTAACCTCGGCCGGGATCTCCTTGATAAAGCGGGAAACGGGGTTGGTCTGCCGGTAGCCGTACAGGGTCCGCTCCCGGGCGCAGACAAGGTAGAGCTTTTGCTGGGCCCGGGTAATGCCCACATAGCAGAGGCGGCGCTCCTCCTCCACCTCCTCTTCCTGCTCCAGACAGCGGCTGTGGGGCAGGAGCCCTTCCTCCAGCCCCACCAGGAAGACCACCGGGAATTCCAGGCCCTTGGCGCTGTGGAGGGTCATCAGAACCACCGCATCCTCCCCCTCCTCATAGGTGTCGGCATCGGAGAGGAGGGCGACACCGGTCAAAAAGTCCTCCAGGCTTTGCCCTTCCCCCCGGGCTTCAAATTCCCCGGCCACGGTGACAAATTCCTGCAGGTTTTCCAGCCGCTCCTGGGCTTTGGCCGTTCCTTCCAGCTCCAGTTCCTTGCCGTAACCGGTCAAAGCCAGGATCTGGGGAATCAGCTCCGAGACCGGCATTTCCCGGGCCATTTCCCGAAGGGTCTGCAGAACCCCGGCCAGCTGGACCAGGCTTGCCCGCACCTTCTGATTTAAGCCGGGGATCTCCCCGGCCAGGGCCAAAACCTCCACCACGGGCAGCTGCCGGGCCCGGGCGTAGGCCTCAAGCCGGTCCATGGTGGCGGGCCCGATGCCCCGTTTGGGGATGTTGATAATTCGGCGCAGGGAAATGCCGTCACTGGGATTCACCAGCAGGCGCAGGTAGGCAACCAGGTCCTTGATCTCTTTGCGGTCGTAAAAACCCAGCGTACCCACCAGTTTGTAGGGAATAGCCAGGTTCCGGAAAACTTCTTCCAGGACCCGGGACTGGGCGTTGGTCCGATAGAGAACGGCAAAGTCCTGCCACGAAAAGCCCTCGTCAGTGAGGCGGCTGATTTCCCGGGCCACAAAGAGGGCCTCATCCCTCTCGTCCAGGGCCCGGTAGACCTTGACCTTGTCCCCTTCTCCCCGGGCCGTCCAGAGGGATTTGGGTTTCTGGTGCCGGTTATGGGCCATGAGGCCATTGGCCGCCGCCAAAACGCTGCCGGTGGACCGGTAATTTTGTTCCAGCTTGATAACCTTAACCCTTCGGAAATCCCGTTCAAAATCGAGGATATTCCTGATATCGGCTCCCCGGAAACCGTAAATGGACTGGTAATCGTCCCCGACAACCAGGAGGTTACCATCTTCCGTTGCCAGCAGTTTGATCAAAACATATTGGGCATGGTTGGTATCCTGGTATTCATCAACCAGTATATGGTGAAAGCGTTCCCGGTACCGTTGGAGGACCTGGGGATATGCCTGAAAGAGGCGCACGGTGGTCAACAGCAGGTCATCGAAATCCAGGGCGTTGTTTGCCCGCAGCTTTTCCTGATAACGGACATAAATATCATAGAGACGGCGGGCATAAGCCTCGGAATACTGGCTGTTTTTCAGCAGGTAGGGGACAAAGCCTTCGGGGTCAACCAGTTCATTCTTCGCCCTGCTGATGGCAGCCAGGGCCCCCTGGGGGGGATAATACTTCTCATCCAGGTTCAACTCCTTGAGAACGGACCGGATCAGGGCCAGCTGGTCCCCCTTATCATAGATGACAAAACCCCGTTGCAGGCCCAGATACTGCCCCTCCCGCCTCAGGATCCGCACACAGGCGGCGTGGAAGGTCATAAGCCAGATCCCGGCCAGCTTATTTTCCCCCACCAGGGCCCGCACCCGCTCCCGCATTTCAGCGGCGGCCTTGTTGGTGAAGGTAATGGCCAGGATCTGCCGGGGCTCTACCCCCCGGGCCAGCAGGTAGGCGATCCGGTGGGTCAGAACCTTGGTCTTCCCGCTGCCGGCCCCGGCCAAAATCAGAAGGGGGCCGGAACCATGCAGGACCGCTTCCCGCTGCTGTTCATTGAGTTCCGCCAGAAGTTCCTGCAAAATGCTACCCCCTTTTCAATGCCTATTGTGTTCGACGATGGCAGGTAAGATTCCTTTTTACCGGGATGAAGGCCAAACAAATAAACCCCCGCCAGGGGGGTATCCAGTCTGCAGGGGCGGCCGCAGGGGACCACACCAGCACCGCTATTCCTCTTCCGACCTGAGAAGCTTTCCCGCCTTTTCCAACCGCTCCAAGATAGTCTTGTAGCCGTCACTGCCATAATGAAGGTATTTTTTTACCCTGCTTATGGTCGCCGTGGAAACTCCCGTCCGCGCCGTAATTTTATCATAGGTGTGCCCTGCCCGCAGCATCCTGGCCACTTCCAGGCGCTGGGCCAGGGTTTTGATCTCACCGATGGTGGCTATATCCTCAAAGAAACGATAGCATTCTTCCTTGTTCTCCAGGGCCAGGATCGCATCAAAAAGCTGTTCGGTGAATTCATCCTGCCATTTGACGGTGTAGGCCACAGGATCCACCCCCCAGGTACTCTATTCCTTTATCTTATTCTTTAACTAAAGAATAAATCCTCCCCTCCCACAAGAATTTTTCCGGCCCTTCAGGGGGTAAGATACCGCCGCCCGCCCAGGTAGTGTTCCCGGTAAAAGCCCTCTTCCAGGGGAGTTACCACCACCCGCCCGGAGCGGGAGGAAGCATGGAGAAAGAGGCCGTCTCCCAGGTAGATGCCCACATGGGTCGGGAAAAGGGGACGCCGGCCGCCGGCAAAAAAGACCAGATCCCCGGGAACAAGGTTTTTGACCCCGGTGCCGGCCAGGAACTGTTCATTGGCATCCCGGGGCAGTTTGACACCGCAGGCATGGTATAGGATGTAGGTCAGGCCGGAACAGTCCAGACCGGCGGCGGTGATGCCGCCCCACAGGTAAGGAACGCCCAAAAACTGGCGGGCAAGTTCCAGGAGCCGGGCCGGGCCGGCCCGGGGAATACCCTCTTCCCGGCGGAAACACTTTACCCCCATCGCCGGAACCCAGCCGGGATCCCCCGTCGGCAGGACCACTTTCACCAGGGGGGAGAAATCCCTCCCAACCTCCAGGATGGTGCCCAGGAAAGCCGTCAGCAGGGGACATTCTTCTCCCGTCCCCACAGCCTGAATCTGGATACTGGGCCGGTCCACCATGAGGAGGGTGTCCCTTCTTTTTTCCGGTGCCGGGACCAAGAGGGCGGACCAGAGCCAGCCGTGGTAGCCGTCGGGGGCAACCACCTGGGCCCACTCGCCCTGGAGGGCCAGCACCTGCACTTGCGCCCCCAGAAGGACCTGGGTAACCCGTTCTGCCCCCACCCAGGGAGCCCTGTACAGATCGGCGACACTGGCAGCCACCAGCATGGTCTCCATAGATTTCTCCCTCCCTACACCCATCCCTATGCCGGAAGGGGGAAATTGATGCCAGACTACCGCCCCTGTTCCAGGAGCAAAAACTGTACCTCCCGCTTGCTGGCCGACCCCACAATCACCAGGGACCTCTCCCGGTTGTTGCAAAAGCGCAGATCCTTCTCCCCCGGGACCACGGTGGCGTCGGTTCCCGGTGGGGTGTAATCGACGGGCTGAGAATGGCCGTGGCGCTCCACAATTTCCAGGCCCGCGGCGGCAGCTGCCTGGTAAAGGGTGCTGGAAACCTGGCAGATCCCGCCCCCCACCGACTGGGTAAATTCACCGGCATCGTCGATGACCGGTGCCTCTTGAAAGCCCCTGGCCTTTGTCGGCATCCCAACCGTACCGTTGAAGGAAAACACCTCGCCCGGTGCCAGCACCAGGCCATTGATCAGCCGGGTGGCGAGCTGGATGTTGTGGACCCGTTCCGGCCGGTCGTCGACGATTTCCGTCTTACTTTCCCCTACCAGCAGCAAATTGCCTCCGGCTCTACCCTTTTCCGCCGCCAGGATTTCTGAGGTAATTGGCGCCTTCACCTCCCTGGTCACAAGGCTGATTCTCTCCCCCGGCCGGGCCAGCAGAACCCGCCGCAGGGTGGCCCCCACATCCACCTCCAGGCCCGGCTTGTCGGGAATAATCTCCCCCGTTGCCGGATCCAGGCGGGCATTTTGCGGTGGCATCTCCCTTGCCTGCGCCAGTTCCAGAACCAAAGCCTCAACCTGCTCCCCCCGCAGGCCGCCCACAGGTCTCCCCTCCAGGGTTACGCCCTGTTTCACCCTCCCCTGGGTGAGGACTAACAGGACGGCTGCCACCAGGCCCAGGAAACCCAGGCCCCGGAGCCACGCGCGCACCGTCATCCTCGCGTCCACCTCCACCCCTATTTTACCCAGCGGCAGCCTCCTTATCAGGTTTTTCCCGGCCCGGGCGGTGGCACCAAAATTGTAGCAGTCTCATAGACTGTTAGGGATAACAGATAATTGTTCCACTCCACCCTGAACAAAAGGAGGACACCTTTATGTCTCTGGAAACCAAGGTGAAGGGGGCAATGCCCCTCCGGGCCCTCCTCGCCCGGGTGCCGGGGGTGAAACTCCTGGCCGGTGACAATCCTGCCATTGCTGGCATCAGTACCGATTCCCGCACCCTGCAGCCGGGAGAACTATTCGTGGCCATAAAGGGTGAACGCCATGACGGCCATGCCTTTATTCCCCAGGTCCTAGAGCGGGGTGCCCCCGCCCTGGTGGTCGAAGACCTGCCTGCCCTGCTACCCCGGGCAAAGGCCCTGGCCCAGGTGGAAAACAGCCGGTTGGCCCTGGCCCACCTGGCCGCCGCCTTTTACGGTCACCCTGCCCGATCCCTGATCTGTGCCGGGGTCACAGGAAGCACCGGCAAAACCACCACAACCTTTCTCCTCAACGCCATTTTGGAAGAAGCCGGCTGCAAAACGGGCCTGGTGGGAACCGTCTGCCAGAAGGTTGGTGAGCTGGTCTCTCCCACCGACGTCACCACGCCGGAGCCCCTGACCCTGCACCGCCTCTTTGCCGCCATGAAGGAACGGGGGGTAAGCCATGCCGTCATGGAGGTCTCCTCCCACAGCCTCTGCCAGGAACGGGTCGCCGGCATCCCCTATGCCGTCGCCGTCTTTACCAATTTGAGCCGGGAACATCTCAATTACCACGGCTCCCTCACCCGTTACCTGGCCAGCAAGGCCAGGCTCTTTACCTCCCTCGCCCCCGATGCCTGGGCTGTCCTCAACCTGGATGAGCCGGCAGGCAATTATCTTGCCCGGGTCACCGGCGCCCGCATAATCACCTATGGCACCAGAGACGGGGCCCATCTCAGGGCCGGCCGGATCAGGTCCCGGGAACAGGGCCTTTCCTTCCAGCTTACCCTCACCCGGCCCCTGGCCACCGGCGGAGGAATGTTTTTACCGCCCCAGCAGTGGGAGGTGGAGCTGGGCCTTTTGGGGTGGCACAACGTCTTCAATGCCCTGGGAGCCATTGGGGCCGCCCTGGCCCTGGGGATAGAGCCGGACATTATCCTCCGGGCCTTACACAAATTCCCCGGCGTCCCCCGGCGGCTGGAGGTGGTTTACCGGGGAGCCTTCACCATAATCGATGACTTCGGCCACAATGAGGCCAGCCTCAAGGCCCTTTTCCGGACCATTGCCGGCCTGGAGTACCGGCAGCTGGTCATCGTCAATTACCTGAAGGGCTCCCGGGGGGTGGAAGCCAACGAAATTACCGCCAGGCATATAGTCCGGGCAGCGCGGAAGGTGCGCCTGGCCCGGGTAATCACCACCCGGAGCGACTCCCATGTGAGCAGGAAAAACATCGTCCAGGATGAAGAAGAGGCAGCCTTTACCGCCATTATTGCCGCGGCCGGCCTGCCCATCGTGAATACCAGGGAACTGCCCGAGGCCATTGCCCTGGGATTAAAGAGTGTCGGCCCCGGCGATCTGCTCCTCCTCTTGGGTCCTTCGGGAATGGATGCCGGGGCGGACCTGGCCCTCCGCTTCCTCCGGCAGCCTCCCCGGGCCCAGGGAATCCCCGCGGCCCTTGTTGCTTCGGGATAAAAAAAAGCCGGTCCCCCCGGACCGGTCAACTTGCAGGGCAATGGGGCAGGCCCCTTCCCCCTTTATACTGCCTTATCCCCCCCTTGCCGCAGGGCCTTGACTCCGATATCGCGGCGGAAGTGGGCGCCGGAAAAGCTGATTTTCTCCACCGCCTGGTAGGCCCGGGTGCGGGCTGCGGCAATCCCCTGGCCCAGAGCCGTCACTCCCAGGACCCGGCCCCCGGCGGTAACCACTTCACCGTCCTTCAATTCTGTCCCCGCGTGGAAGACCAGGACATCCTCCTGCCCTGCCACCTCCTCCAGTCCCCTGATGGGAAAACCCTTCTGGTAAGGGCCGGGATAGCCGCCGGAAGCCATGATGACGCAAAGGGCCGCCTCCTGGCGCCAGCGCAGGGAAAGCCCGGGCACGCCCCTCGCAAGACAGGCCTCCAGGACGTCGACCAGATCGTTTTCTAGGCGGGGCAGGACCACCTGGGTTTCCGGATCGCCAAAGCGGGCATTGAACTCCAGCACCCGGGGCCCCTTCTCCGTCAGCATCAGGCCGGCATAGAGGACGCCGGCGAAGGGACGTCCCAGATCCTGCATGGCCCGCACAGTGGGCACCAGGATGGTGTTGTAGACCTCTTCCTGCAGGGCCGGGGTAAAGACAGGTACGGGGGAATAGCAGCCCATCCCGCCGGTATTGGGCCCCCGGTCCCCGTCATAGACCTGTTTGTGGTCCTGGGAAGCCACCAGGGGGACGACGGTTTCCCCATCGGTGAGGGCCAGGAGGGTCACCTCTTCCCCCTCCAGGCATTCCTCAATGACCACCCGGCGCCCGGCGGCACCGTAGATCTGGCCTTCCATTATTTCGTAGACGGCCTCCAGGGCCGTCTCTTCCTCCCTGGCCACCACAACCCCCTTGCCGGCAGCCAGGCCCTCGGCCTTGACCACAATGGGAACGCCGACCTGCCGTATGTAGTCCTGGGCTTTTTGGCAGTCGTCGAAGACGGCAAACTTGGCCGTCGGGATGCCATAGCGGTCCATGAGTTCCTTGGCAAAGACCTTGCTGCCCTCGAGGGCCGCGGCAGCCGCCGTGGGCCCAAAAACAGCCAGCCCCCGCTCCCGAAAAGCATCGCTGATGCCGGCTACCAAGGGCGCCTCGGGGCCGACTACTGTCAGATCTATTCCTTCCCTTTGGGCAAAATCGGCCAGGGCACCGATATTCTCCGCCTGGATAGGCACATTTTCGGCCAGGGACGCCGTCCCGGCATTGCCGGGGGCACAGAAAATCTTCTTCACCCGGGGGCTGGTGGACAGCTTCCAGACCAGGGCATGCTCCCGCCCCCCTCCCCCCACTACCAGGATCTTCATCCTTCCACCTCCCCTTTTCCAATAAAAGCAATGCCAGCTGGGGGGCCGGCCCCTTTGCCGCCGGCTTTGCAAAGTGGCCAGTCCGTTATAAAGGGTTAATAGTCCTGCCGCAATCTGGGACCGCCGGAACTTCTTTAACTATCGTATCCCTCAATGCTTGAAGTGTCTGATCCCGGTAAAGACCATGGCGATGCCGGCTTCGTCGGCGGCCCTGATGGAATCCTCGTCCCGGATGGAACCGCCGGGCTGGATGATAGCCTTGACCCCCGCCTTGGCCGCTTCTTCCACGGTATCGGGCATGGGGAAGAAGGCGTCGGAAGCCAGGACACTGCCGGCAGCCCGGGCCCCGGCCTGCTCCAGGGCAATCCTGGCGGCACCCACCCGGTTCATCTGCCCGGCCCCGATCCCCAGGGTCTGGCCCCCGGCGGCCACCACAATGGCATTGGACTTGACGTGTTTGACCACTTTCCAGGCAAAGAGGAGATCCCGTAACTCCTCGGGGGTAGGCTCCCTTCTGGTAACCACCTTGAGGGCCCCGGGCTCCAGTCGGGCGACATCGCTGTCCTGGACCAAAAGTCCTCCCCGCACCCGCTTGTATTCCAGATAGGGCTCTAGGGGCTGGAGAAGATCGGGCACCTCCAGCAGCCGCAGGTTTGGTTTTTGGGCCAGGATCTCCAGGGCTTCTTCCTCAAATTTGGGAGCAATGATCACTTCCAGGAAGATTTCCACCATGGCCCGGGCCGTCTCCCCATCCACGGGGCGGTTTACGGCCACGATCCCGCCAAAGATAGAAACGGGATCGGCGGCATAGGCCCGCCGGTAGGCCTCCAGCACCGTTTCGGCCGTGGCCACCCCGCAGGGGTTGGTGTGTTTCAGGGCCACCACCGTGGTCTCGGTGAATTCCCGCACCAGCTCCAGGGCGGCGTTGCCGTCATTGATATTGTTAGAGGACAGGGGTTTGCCCTGGAGCTGCCTGGCCCGGACCAGGGACGGCCCGGCGGTGCCGGCTTCAGCGTAGAAGGCGGCCCGCTGGTGGGGGTTCTCACCGTAGCGGAGATCCTGGACCTTGGTCAGGGTCAGGTTCAAATGGGCCGGGAAGATCCCCTCGCCGGCCAGGAGTTTCCCCAGGTAGTTGCTGATGACGGCATCGTACTGGGCCGTATGGGCAAAGGCCTCCACAGCCAGGCGGAAGGCCGTTTCTTCCGAGAGGATACCCTTGTTTTCCTCCAGCTCCGCCAGAACCTCCCGGTACCGGGCCGGGTTCACTACCACCCCTACTCCCCGGTAATTCTTGGCCGCCGCCCGGATCATGGTCGGGCCGCCGATGTCGATGTTTTCAATAGCCTCGGCCAGGGAAACCCCCGGGCGGGCTGTGTTCTGGGCAAAGGGATAGAGGTTCACCACAACCAGGTCGATGGGGCCGATACCCAGCTTTGCCAGCTGTTCCCCATCTTCCGGTACCTCCCGCCGGTAGAGAATGCCGGCATGGACAGCCGGGTGGAGGGTCTTCACCCGGCCCCCCAGGATTTCCGGAAAGCCCGTCAGGTCAGAGACAGGGCGGACGGTAAGCCCGGCGTCAGCCAGTACCCGGGCCGTACCGCCGGTAGAGATCAGTTCGACCCCCAGGCCGGCCAGACCCCGGGCAAAGTCCACGATCCCCTCCTTGTCGGATACACTGAGCAAAGCACGCTTGACGGTGATCAAGAAACTGCACCCCTTTCCAACTACTTGTCCTTGATTCTCACCCTTCTCCCCACCACTTCCAGGCGGCCTTCGGCAAAGAGCTGGATGGCCCGGGGATAAAGCCGGTGTTCCTCCTCCAGGATCCGGGCCGCCAGGGTTTCGGGATCATCGTCCTGCCGGACGGGCACTACGGCCTGGAGAATGATGGGCCCCGTATCCATGCCCTCATCGACAAAGTGGACGGTGCAGCCCGAGTACCTGACGCCGTAGGCAACGGCCTGGGCCTGGGCATTCAGTCCCGGAAAGGCAGGCAAGAGGGAAGGATGGATATTGAGGATCCGGTTCCGGTAAGCCCTTACCGCTTCCGCTCCCAGGAGCCGCATAAAGCCCGCCAGGGCAACCAGGTCCACCCTGTATTCCCGCCAGAGGGCCACCAGGGCCCGGTCATACGCCCCGGGGCCCGGGTGCTCCTTGGGATCTAAAAAGCAATGGGGGATCCGGTGCCGCCGGGCCCTTTCCAGGGCCCGGGCATCTTCTTTGTCACTGATAACGACGGCGATTTCCGCGGCCAGCTCCCCGGCGGCAATGGCATCGATGATTGCCTGGAGGTTGGAGCCCCTCCCGGAAGCCAAAACGGCCAGGCGCAACTTGCCCATTTCTTCACTCTCCTTCCACCAGCTCAACGGCCCTTTCTCCCGCCACAATCTCGCCGATCACCGGCGGGGGCGACCCGCTGAAGCTGGCCCTGATCTCTTCGGCCGCAGCAGGGTCGGCGATGATGACCAGGCCGATCCCCATGTTAAAGACCCGGTGCATCTCAGCGGCAGAGATGCGGCCGGCCCGGCGAATCAGCTGGAAAATAGGGGGTACCTGCCAGCTGGAGCACCGGATCCGGGCCCGGCAGCCCGGGGGCAGAATCCGGGGAATATTCTCCACCAGCCCGCCGCCGGTGATGTGGGCCAGGCCTTTAACGGGGAAGCGGCGCAGCAGGGGCAGGACCTCCTTGACATAAATTTTCGTCGGGGTCAAGAGTTCTTCCCCCAGGGTCCGGCCCAGTTCCGGAAAGTACCGGTCCAGGCTGAATCCGGCCTCCTCCAAGAGGGCCTTGCGGGCCAGGGAATAACCGTTGCTGTGGAGGCCGCTGCTGGGGAGGCCTATAATCTGATCCCCGGGAACAATGGTGGAACCATCGATAATCTTCGCCGCTTCAACGACGCCCACGGCGAAACCGGCCAGGTCGTATTCCCCCGGCGGGTAAAAACCCGGCATTTCCGCCGTTTCCCCGCCCAGCAGGGCACAGCCCGCCTCCCGGCAGCCCGCCGCCACTCCGCTGACAATGGCCGCCACCTGTTCGGGAACCAGTTTGCCCACGGCCAGGTAATCGAGGAAAAAGAGGGGCTCCGCCCCCTGAACCAGGATGTCGTTGACACACATGGCCACGGCGTCGATGCCAATGGTGTCATGGATATCCAGGGCAAAGGCCAGCCGCAGCTTGGTCCCCACCCCATCGGTGCCGGCTACCAAAACCGGCTCCCGGTATTGGCCCAGGGGAAGTCTGAAGAGCCCGCCGAAACCGCCAATATCCCCTACCACTCCGGGCCGGCGGGTACTCCTGATATGCTCCGCCAGGAGTTTGACCGCCCGGTTGGCGGCCTCGATGTCCACCCCGGCCCCCGCATAGGTAAGCTCGTCTCCTGCCATCTCACCCTCCTCCTTCTACCCCACCCATCTCCCGCCAAATGCCAGCACAAATAACCGTCAAGTGTCAATTGTCAATTATCAACTGTTACCGGATACCTCCCGGTAAAGCACCCCAAACACAAACTCTCCTCCCCCATGCCAATGGATTCCACCAGGCCCTCCAGACTGAGAAAGCCCAGGGAATCGGCTCCGATGCGTTTTTCAATGGCCTCCACCCGGTTTTGGGCTCCCACCAGTTCTTCATAGGTGGGGGTACTGACGCCAAAATAACAGGGGGAGATCACGGGGGGAGAGCTAACCCGGATGTGGACCTCCCGGGCTCCCGCCTGGCGGAGCAGCTTCACGATCCGGTGGCTGGTGGTACCCCGGACAATGGAGTCATCTACCACCACCACCCGCTTCCCCTTCACCACCGCCCGGATGGGATTGAGCTTCAGCTGGACCCTCTTTTCCCTGGCCTTTTGACCGGGGCTGATGAAGGTCCGCCCCACATACCGGTTTTTGATCATCCCTTCCCCAAAGGGGATCCCGGCCGCCCGGGCATACCCGATGGCGGCAGAAGTGCCCGAATCGGGCACGGCGATGACCAGGTCCGCATCCACCGGGTGCTCCCGGGCCAAACGCTCACCGGCCCGGTTCCGGGCCAGATGGACATTGATCCCATCGATGACGCTGTCCGGCCGGGCAAAATAGATGAATTCAAAGGAACAGAGGGCCCGGCCAAGGGGCTTGGCCCCCCGGAGGGAGCGGAGCCGGCCGGCCTCCACGACCACCACCTCCCCCGGCTCCACATCCCGGAGGAAGCCGGCCCCGATGGTATCCAGGGCACAGGTTTCCGAAGTCAGGACGTAACCGCCCCCGGGCAGGGTCCCCAGGGCCAGGGGGCGCAGGCCGTGGGGATCCCGGGCCCCGATGAGGAGGTCCCTGGTCAGCAGGACCAGGGCATAGGCGCCCTGGAAGACCTGCATGCAGTCCACCAGGGCAGGGATAATGCCTTCCCTGTCCTTGCGGGCCAGGAGATTGGCAATGACTTCCGCATCGACGGTGGTCTGAAAGACAGACCCCTCTTCTTCCAGCTGGGCCCGCAGGGCGGGGGAATTGACCAGGCTGCCGTTATGGGCCAGGGCCAGGCTCCCTTTCCGGTAACGGACCAGGAGGGGCTGGGCGTTGAGGTAGCCGGTATTACCCCGGGTGGGATAGTGGACATGGCCAATGGCCAGGGAACCGGGCAGCCCCTCCAGGATTTCCTCGGAAAAGACCTCGGGAACCAGACCCTCATCCTTATAGAGCTGCAGTTTTTTGCCGTCGCTTACCGTGATGCCGGCGCTCTCCTGGCCCCGGTGCTGGAGGGCGTAGAGGCCCATGTAGGTGAGGGCTGCCGCCTCGCCCTCGGGGGCATAGACCCCAAAGACACCGCAGGCCTCCCGGGGCCGATCAGTTATCCCCTTCAACTTTGCCTTCCCCCCATCTTTGCACCAGGGCAGCCACATCCAGGTCAATTACGGGCTGCCGGGCACCTGCCCCCCTGATCTCCACTTCCAGCCTGGCCGGTGCCACCCGGCCCAGGACCTGGAGGGGAACCTCCCATTCTGCCGCCAGCTCTTCCAGGCGGGCGAGGGCCGCCTCCGGCAGGGAAACCACAATCCGGCCGTGGCTCTCGGCAAAGAGGGTGCTCACCACCGGCAGGGAGGAGGCAAAGGCCAGTTTTGCCCCCAGGGGCTCCGGGCTGGCAGTGAGGCAGGACTCCACCACGGTCACTAAAAGGCCCCCCTCGGCACAGTCATGGGCCGAGTGCAGCAATTTTTCCCTGGCCGCGGCCAGACAGAGGGACTGAAGTCTCTTCTCCCTTTCCAGATCCACCCGGGGCGGCCTCCCGGCCACGATACCATGGCAAACTGCCAGGTATTCACTGCCGCCCAATTCTTCCTGCGTTTCCCCCAGAAGGGCAATGAGATCGCCGGGGTTCTTGAAGCCCTGGGTAAGGTGATCTTCGTAATCTTCCAGAAGCCCCACCATGCCCACGATGGGTGTCGGGTAGACAGCCTGCCCGGCCGACTCGTTATACAGGCTCACATTGCCGCTTACCACGGGAATCTGTAAATATTCGCAGGCCCTGCTTATTCCCTCCACCGCCTGTTCCAACTGCCAGTAAATATCGGGTTTTTCCGGGCTGCCGAAATTAAGGCCGTCGGTGAGGGCCAGGGGCCTGGCACCGGCACAGACCAGATTCCGGGCCGCCTCGGCTACCGCAGCCATTCCCCCCTGGTAGGGGTCCAGGTAACAGTAGCGCCCATTGGCATCGGTGGTGAGGGCAAGGGCCTTCTTCGTCCCCGGAACTTGAATTACGGCCGCATCGGACCCGGGGCCGACCAGCACCGTCTCCGTCCGGTAGTTAAACTGCCTATAAAGCCGCTCCATGCTGGCGATATTGGGGGACCCCAGCAGCTGCAGCAGGGTTTCATTGTAATCGGCAGGTTCCGGCAGATCTGCCGGGGAAAACTCCCGGGCCTTCACCAGGTAGGGAGGCTCAATCCCCTCCCGCCGGTACACCGGCGCTTCCCCGACAACGGCCTCGATGGGAAGCCGGGCAACAACCTCACCGCCATCCCTGACCACCAGCTCCGGCTCCTCGATTACCTGCCCGACAAAGGCATAGTCGAGCTGCCACTTCTGCAAGATTGCCTCGACCACGGCCTCCTTCCCCTTCTGGACAACAACCAGCATCCGCTCCTGGGATTCCGAGAGCATTACTTCGTAGGGGGTCATTCCCTCTTCCCGCCGGGGCACCAGGGCCACATCAAGTTCGATCCC
>DUTA01000022.1 GCA_012842325.1 Bacillota bacterium
AATGCCTAGCTTAGGGTACTCTACGAAACCCTGGGTGATAGCTCTACGGAACCTCAGCGGCTTCAGCACAGCTTTATGAACACCAATTGTGGCGAGGTCTCTCGCCTACTAAAGCTTGACGCGTACGGCGGCGGTTTTGGCTTCTTGTTCACGGTTTTGATTTTTGTTATAATTAGGTAGTGCACTGGCCGGGCAGCTGGCAGGGGGGATTGGGTATAATAGCCAAGGGTGGAGAAAGAACCTTCCCCTGGCAGGACCGGCAGATCAGAAAGGAGGCGCCCCGGTGTCTACTTATTACGGTGGGGAACAGCGTCGTCCAAGTCTTCTTGTTTATGTTGCCGTTGCCCTGATCTCGGCCATGGTGGGTGGTTCCCTGGTCTTCTACGGCGTTGCCAGCAGGCCGGAACTCTTTTTCCCGCAGGGAACACCCCCCGGGGAGGAAGAGGGGGAAGGGGAACAGCTGTCCCCGGAAGCTTCCATTGTACCACCGGTGACCAAAGGCGGCGATTCTTACGGGACTATTATTGAGATTGCGGAGACAATAGGCCCTGCTGTGGTGGGAGTTAGTACCCGCCGCCAGGCCTACGACTGGTTCTGGGGAGCCTATGAGATCCCCGGCGTCGGCTCCGGCGTCATCTTTGATCCCGAGGGTTATATCTTAACCAATGACCATGTTGTCCACGGTGCCCGGACCATTACGGTAACCCTTTACGACGGGCGGCAGGTCCAGGGCGAACTGGTGGGGACAGACCCCTCAACGGACCTGGCCGTGGTCAAGATAAACGAGACCAACCTGCCCGTGGCACCCCTGGGGGATTCCGACAACCTGCGGGTCGGGGAACTGGCCGTGGCCATCGGCAACCCCCTGGGCCTGGAACTGCAGCGCACCGTGACCGCCGGGATCATCAGCGCCCTGAACCGGACCATCCAGACGGAGGATGGCAATGTCCTGGAAGGCCTGATCCAGACCGATGCTTCCATCAACCCAGGGAACAGCGGCGGTCCCCTGGTAAACGGCTCCGGCCAGGTAATCGGGATCAATACCGCCAAGGCCACCCAGGCCGAGGGAATCGGCTTTGCCATTCCCATCAATGTGGCCAAGCCCATTGTGGAGGAACTCATTGCCCACGGCCGGATCATTACCCCCTGGCTGGGCATCATCGGCGGTACCGTGACCCGGGAGATTGCCACCTACTACAACCTGCCGGTGGAGAAGGGAGTTCTGGTGGCGGAAGTGATCCCGGACAGCCCGGCAGCCGAGGCGGGCCTGCGCCAGGGCGATGTCATCACCGCCTTCAACCTCATAACCATAGAGACCATAGATGACCTGACCGGTGCCCTGGAAAAGGCCAAAGTAGGAGAGAGGGTACAGCTTACCGTTGTCCGCCAGGGGAACCGGCTGACAATTCCTGTGATCCTGGGCGAGCGGCCCCAGGAATAGCCAGGAATACGGGCCGGGAGCTGCTGGCACCCGGCAGCCCCCGGCCCGGGGAGGAAAGCTTTTTTCCCTGCAGTCGTCCGGTGCTACCCGCTGAGGGAGGGGCTCAGAATGTACTGTGTCTGTGCAGAACACCTGGACCAGGCCATCGACGAATTCGTCGAGGTCTATGAGATGCCGCCCGATATTTACCGCTTGAACCAGGTTTCCTTTACCGCCTGGGAGGCACCGGCAACGTGCAATTTCTGCTCCCGCCCGCCCCAGTATCTTGTCGTCTAGGTTGGGTGCAACCAGCCATCAACTTCCGGCATCAGGGAGGGATGCCGGGGTTTTACTATTTAAGAATAAGCCTGGCAAAGGAAGCATTTCTTTTAACAACAAAGGAGGAGAGCAATAGTGTCGGAAAGGACACCGCAGAGGGTGAAGATAACGGACACCAGCCTACGGGATGCCCACCAGTCCCTCTTTGCCACCAGGATGAGGACCGAAGACATGATACCCATTCTGGAAAAGCTCGACGAGGTCGGCTATCACTCCCTGGAAATGTGGGGAGGGGCAACCTTTGATGCCTGCATGCGCTTTCTCAATGAAGATCCCTGGGAGCGCCTGAGCGAGGTCAGGAAGAGGATAAAGAAAACCAAGCTGCAGATGCTCCTCAGGGGCCAGAATATCCTCGGTTACCGCAATTATCCCGATGATGTGGTGACCGGCTTCGTCCAGAAGATGATCGAGAGGGGCATTGACATCATCCGGGTTTTTGATGCCCTCAACGATGTCCGCAATATGGAGAAGGCCATTGAGGTGGCCAAAAAGGAAGGGGCCCATGTCCAGGGCACCATCTGCTACACCATCAGCCCCGTCCACGACATTCCCCTCTTTGTCCGGGTGGGCCGGGAACTGGTGGAACTGGGGGTGGATTCCATCTGCATCAAGGACATGGCCGGCCTGATTTCCCCCTACATGGCCTATGAACTGGTCGCCGCCCTGAAGAAAGAACTCGACGTTCCCATCCAGCTCCACTGCCATTACACCAGCGGCATGGCCTCCATGGCTTACCTGAAGGCCATCGAAGCCGGCTGCGACGTGGTGGATACCGCCAGTTCACCCCTGGCCCTGGGGACTTCCCAGCCCCCCGTTGAGTCCCTGGTGGCCGCCCTCAAGGGTACCCCCTGGGACACCGGCCTGGACCTGTCCCTCCTCAGCGAGATTGCCAACTACTGGAAGGAGATCAAGCCCAAGTACGACCAGTTTGCCGAGCAGTCTTCCGGAGTTGACACCAATGTCCTGGAATACCAGATACCCGGCGGGATGATCTCCAACCTGGCGTCCCAGCTCAAGCAGGCCAACGCCCTGGACAAATACGAGGCCTGCCTGGCCGAGGTTCCCCGGGTGCGGGCAGAGCTGGGTTATCCCCCCCTGGTTACCCCCACCAGCCAGATCGTGGGCACCCAGGCCGTCTTCAATGTTGTCATGGGGGAACGGTACAAGGTGGTTCCCAAAGAGGTAAAGAATTACGTCCTTGGCTACTACGGCCGGCCGCCGGGGGAAATTGACCCGGAAATTAAGAAAAAAATAATTGGCGATGAAGAGCCCATTACCTGCCGCCCGGCAGATCTCCTGGAACCCATGCTGGAGAAGGCCCGCCAGGAGATCGGCCGCTATGCCGAAAAAGAAGAGGACATCCTCTCCTACTGCCTCTTCCCCCAGGTGGCGGAAAAGTTCCTCAAGGAACGGGCCATCAGGAAATCCGGCGTCGACTTTGCCCTCCTGGAAGAGCAGGATAAGGAAAAGGACAGCCCCTTCACCTATCATCCGGTGTAGAGATTGGTACAATGGGGAGGGAGGATAAGCCCTGGCCGCCGGGTCAGGTCTTTTATCCCCCTCCCCGGTTTTTGTGGGCAGCCGGCTGCTGGCGGCACGGGAACAGGAGCCAGGAAAGGATGATTGCCGGTGCAGATTCGCATCCTGGCAGTGGGGAAAACCAGAGAAAAATACCTGCAAATGGGGGTAGAGGAGTTCAAGAAGAGGCTGGCCCCCTACGCCCGGCTGGAATTGCTCAGTGTGGCCGAGGAGAAGCTGGCCGACAGCCTATCCCCCCGGGAGGAGGAACAGGTGATGGCCAGGGAAGGGGAGCGTTTGTTGAAGCTCCTCAAGCCGGGGGAATACGTCATTGCCCTCGATGCCGGCGGGCGCTCCTTTACCTCCGAGGAACTGGCCCAGTACCTTTCCCAGCTGGCCCTCCATGGCCGGAGCTCCCTGGCCTTTCTCATCGGCGGCCACCTGGGCCTGGCCCCGGCCGTCCGCAGCCGGTCCGACCTGGTCCTGTCCCTCTCCCCCCTGACCTTTACCCACCAGATGGTCCGCCTCATCCTTTTGGAACAGCTCTACCGGGCCTTTAAGATAATGCGGGGGGAACCCTATCATAAATAATGGGGGCTTAAAGTTTTTCATTGCCTTCCTGTGCTCAGTAGCTGAGTAAATAAGGGGAAAATATCCCAATATATTAGCACCCGTTACCGGGTGCTTTTGCTGTGTATGGCATAAGTCAGATTGAACCGGGAAAACATAAAGGTGCCATATTGCCATAATCTGTAAATTATATCGTTACTAAAAATGCCATTTTTCGTCATATCTTAACAGTTGACTTGCGGAATATTTATAGTTAAGATGATATTACCAAAATTTCCAAATTTAGAACTTACTGGTAGCTAACATCCTATTCTGTATATTATTAAAATTTTGCTGGATGCAGCTATTGGAAAACCTTTGCTAATGGAAGGGGGGGGTTTTGGGAAAATAAGCTCGTTGGATAATAGAGAGGAAGGTTCACAGCTGGTCAAGCAATCAACTTGGATGTCATAGTCTGTTATCCGCTGAAGCGAGATGCCTCCGTTAGTAATGTAATCGAGTGCGATAAGGAGGTAAAAGGATGATGTCGCGTCGTAATGCGCATCCAAAGGGGAAAGGTCTGGTTACCATCATTATGATTTCCCTGGTGGTTTCCTTGCTACCTTTGGGAACTTATGCCGCTGGCAACAGTGACATCAAAGGCCATTGGGCCGAGGAAACTATTGAAAAATGGCTTGCCATGGGTCTGGCAGTGGGGTATCCCGATGGCACCTTTTTCGTTTCTCCAACAGTATCGAACCAATTATCGCAACCTATAAGGTTACCTCCACCAACCATACCGCTTATGTGAATCCTGAATCCGTGATAATAACAACCGACCTAAGTTTAATTGACAGTAAATGGTATTACTGATTAAAGCTAACACCTGTTGGTATATGAAATAGGGTCTAAATATGATTATGTGAATAAAGGCTATTTA
>DUTA01000023.1 GCA_012842325.1 Bacillota bacterium
CCATTGCGGAACAGACCAACCTCCTGGCCCTCAACGCCGCCATCGAAGCGGCCCGGGCCGGGGAGCAGGGCCGGGGCTTCGCCGTGGTGGCCGATGAAGTGCGGAAGCTGGCGGAGCAGTCGGCCGACGCCGCCAAGAAGATCGGCGGCCTGATCCGGGAAACCCAGGCCGACATCGACCGGGCCATTTCCGTCATGGGCACCGGGGCGACAGAGCTGGCCAGCGGCACCAAACAGGTTCAGGCCGTGGAACACTCCTTCCGGAATATTCTCACCGCCGTCCAGCGGGTGGCCGAACGGATGCAGGAGGTCTCCGCCGCCACCGAAGAGATTGCCTCGGGCACGGAGCGGGTGGTCACCACCATCGAGGAAATCTCGGAAATCAGCCGTAGCTCGGCGGTGGGGACCCAGAACGTGGGGGCCCTGACCGAGGAACAGACGGCCTCCATGGAGGAAATCGCCGCCGCCGCCCAGCAATTGCACCAGATGGCCGGGGACCTGGAAGCCCTGCTGGACAAGTTCAAATTGTAGGTTTAATTGGGGAAACGCCATCCGGGGCGTTTTCTTTATAGAAAAAACCTCTCCCTTTCCACCCACCCTGCCGGTTGGGAAAAGGGAGAGGAAGGACGGCCTATTTGGTTTGGGCCGGCGGTTCCCAAATCTGGATGACCAGAAGCTGGCCCCCCGTCAGGGTAACCTCCGCTTCACCGCCCAAAAACTCGTTGCTGATCCCCCAGGAGGACCCCCAGACCAGGGTCGCCCCCGTGAGGGGATATTTCAAGCCCCGGGTGGTGACGCCGGTCACCCGGGGTGATAGGGGCAGCAGGGAAAGGTACTGGCCCCGGCTGCCCTGCAGGGTTATTCTCTCCTCCACCAGCCAGACCTGGTTGACCCGGTCCACCAGGCTGAGTTTTACCCCCAGCAGGTTCGCCCGGCACAAAAGGTAAAGATTGGCCAGGGTGTGATCCAGCCGGGAGCCGGTGGCCCCCAGGAGGAAGATCTCCCGGGCTCCTGCCTCCACGGCATATTCCACGGCCAGTTCGGTATCGGTCTTGTCCTTCACCGGGGAAAAGGGGACAAACTCCACCCCCCGCTCCCGCAGGATTTCCCGGGTCCGGTGGGAGATGGAATCGAAGTCGCCCAGAAGGACATGGGGAATTATCCCCAGTTTCAGGACATGCTCGGCGCCCCCGTCGGCACAGATGATGAAATCGGCCTGCTCCAGGCAACCCTGTACGGGGCCACCCACATGAAAGGAACCGTTGGCTATGATGGCCGCCTTGTTCACAGGCACAATAATTCCTCCAGGTAATTTGTTTGTTTTTATCTTTATTATACTCTTCCTACAAATAATGGCAAAGAGCTTTTACTCATACTGCCGCCCCGTCACCCGGGCATAGAAGCCCGGCCTTTTGGCGAGGAAATAAACGGCAATTCCGCAGAGGAGCAATTCCGGAACAATGTAGGTCAGGTTGTACCCCAGAGAATAGACCCAGACATTGGTGCCTTCCGGGGCATACTCGGCAAAGAAGGCCACCCCCGAGATCACATGGGCCAGGAAGCGGCCCACCGTGCCAATGGTAATGCCCAGGAGGGGCCGCCGGGGAAAGGCGCCCGCCAGGCCCAGGAGAGCAAAGGCCAGGGGATAATCCAAAATCACCTGGAGGGGATAGTAAATGCTGGCCCCAAAGAAGAGCTGGGCTACACCGAAGAGGGCACCGGCGATAATGCCGGGCAAGGTCCCCCAGCGCAGGGCGACGATGAAAATGGGGAGCATTTCCAGGGACACGGAACCGCCCTGGGGCATTTGGAAGAGACGGAAGAAGTTGAGTACCAGGGCCACAGCCACCATCACACCAATCTCGGCCATGGTCCGCAGGGAAAAACGCGACATTGACAAAACCTCCCATGTTCTCCCAGCGGGGGAAAGGGTTTCCCCCGGCCCTGCAGTGCAATTACATACAGGCAAAGAGCCGCAATCCCGGTTCAGCCCAGGGACTACGGCTCTTTTTCCCTCTGTAAACCGCTTCCCTACGCTGGCATTACCCAGGTCAGGTACTAGGGGTTTGCAGCCTGTGTGCCGCACTCTCAGCCCTCTGCAGGACTCCCCCAGCGGGAATATTTGCTACCAATAGTGTAGCACAGTAAGAAGACCAGGACAATAGAAAAAGCAGAAAGGGAGGAAAATTTCATCCCTCCCCTTCCCCGCCTGTACCCGGCTGCGGCCGGCTCCTCTTCACCCAGCCCAAGAGGCCGAACAGGTTGGTCACCAGGGGGCTGAGCCAGCAGTAGGCGGCATAGGGGATCAGCTCCAGCACGGGCACCCCCAGGGCCGTGGCCGGGGAAAGGGCGGCAATACTCCAGGGAATGATCCCCGAAACCACCACCCCGGTATCGGCGATGGTCCGGCCCAGGACCAGGTTGTCCACCTCCAGGCGCCTGTAAGAAGGTTGGAAGACCGCCCCCGGGGCGAAAATAGCCACCGACTGGGTACAGGCCACGGCGGCAGTCAGGATGCTGAAGAGGCTGGTGGCCAGGATCAGCCGGGGCACGGTCTGGATGTGGTGCAGAACCCCGGCCATGGCCTGCTGGATGGTGCCGGTGGCTTCCAGCAGGGCCGTGAGGGACATGGCCACCATGATGACCAGGAGAATGGTGCGAAAGGAAAGGAGCCCACCCCCGGAAAGGACGGTGCCAAAGGGAATGGCGGCGGCCGGGCTGTAACCCCAAATGGCGCTGCGGAAAATGGCGGCCGGGGAAAAACCACCCAGCAGGCTGCAGATTATTGTGGCCGCCAGGGTGAGGAGGAGGTTGGGGATAATCTCCACCCGGAAAAGGGCCAGGGTCAGGAGGAGCAAGGGGGACAGCAGCAGATAGAAGGCAACGGGAAAGTTGCCGGCCAGCAGTGCCTGAAAGCGGTTTATGGTTTCCGGGTCCGGGGCCTCCGGCCGGTAGAGGAGGCCGAGGAGATAGTAAAAACCAATTGCCAGGAGGTAGGTCGGGATCAGGGTGGAGAAGAGATAGGGAATCAATTCCTCCGACCTGGTGCCCGTGGCGCTGGCAGTCAGGTGGAGGGGGCCAGAGGTGGGGGCCGACCGGTCCCCCACATAGGCGCCCCCTACCACCGCTCCGGCCACCAGGGCTGGCGGCATCCCCAGGCTTTCGGCCAAACCCATCAGGACAATGCCGATGGTGCTGGCCGTACCGATGGCCGTCCCCAGCAGCATCGATACCAGGCTGCTGAGGATGAAGACCATCACCAGGAATATTTCCGGCCGGATAAAACCGAAGCCGTAATAGATCAGGGTGGCCAGGGTGCCGTTTTGCTTCCAGAGTCCGATGAGAACCCCGATCAGGGCCAGGATCAGTACCACCTCCCGGGAACGGTAGAGACCCTTCCCCACCGCCTCCCCGATCCGCTGCCACGACTCCCCCCGCCTCCTGGTGCAGATGGCC
>DUTA01000024.1 GCA_012842325.1 Bacillota bacterium
ATTATGACCAGTGTTTTGGAAAAGGGTTCCTATGCCATGGCTTCCACCATGCTGGCAGCCATCTTTGGGGCCATCTTTGGCGCCGTTCTGAACAATACCGGCATCTCCCGGTCCATAGTGCGCAAGGCCGCTGAGCTGGCAGGCGACAAGCCCCTGCCCATTGCCCTGGCCATTTTGTTTGCGGCGGCCCTCATCTTCTCGGGGGCTACCTTTGTGGGGATTACGATTATGGTGGGCACCATTGCTCTGCCCATTATGATGTCGGTAGGGATCTCTCCCCTCCTGGCCGCCACAGTTATGCTGTGCGGGCAGGCCCTGGGGAGCGGCATGAATGTTTCTACCTGGGCTATCTATCAGAATACCTTCGGCCTTGACGTGGGAACCATCGGCAGCTATACCCCCTACATATTAGGTCCTATGGCCGCTACGGCTGTAATAATGATAATATATTACATGAAACAGGAAAAAACCTACCGCAAGGCCTGGGCCATGCCCACCAGGGTGGAGGCGGAAGAAGAAAAACCGGTGCGGACCATTGCCCTGATAGCACCACTTATCCCCATCACCTTTGTTCTGGCCTTTGACTTCGAAGTCATCCCAGCTTTGCTGATCGGGATAATTGGTGCCCTTGTGCTGACAACACCGCCGCGGCCGGTGCAGCTGGTAACCAAGTGCTTTATTGAGGGGATCCAGAATGTGGCCGGGGCCCTGGCGGTGCTCATCGGTGTTGGCATCATTTTCACCGCCGTGCGCACCCCCAACGTGCTGGCTGTCATGGAGCCCATTGTCACCAAAATAGCCCCGCGGTCGCCGCTGGCCTTTGTCCTGTTCTTTGGCGGCCTTGCCCCCCTGGCCCTTTATCGCGGGCCGCTGAACATGTATGGCATGGGGGCGGGTCTGGCCGGCATCCTGGCAGCCGTAGGCATCAATCCCGTCGCCGGCATGTTCGGCCTGCGCACCGACGCCTACCTGCAGGTCTCCACCTGCCCCACCAACTCCCAGAATGTGTGGGTGGCCGATTTTACCAAAACCGATGTCAACACCATTGCCAAGCGGCACATCCTGTTCCTGTGGCCGGCCTGTATCATTACCAGCATCATAGGGGCACTGATTATTTTCTAGTAAGTTTGAAACCTGTTTCTTTTGCCTCCCGGGACTTTGACGGCTCCCGGGAGGCAGAGTCAGAAAGCGTTAAAGCTATAGGGGGAAGGGGAAGATGAGCAAGAAATGGCGGATCGGCATTGACGTAGGCGGCACTTTTACCGATGCTGTCCTCATCGACAACGAGACCTACGAGTTGAAGGCAAAGCTGAAGATTCCCACCACGCACAGCGAGGGAGTAGCAGTGGGGATAGTGAGGATTTTGCGGCAGCTTCTGCAGGAGAACTCTATTTCCCCCAAGGATGTCTGTTTTATTGCCCACGGTACCACCCAGGCAACCAACGCCCTGCTGGAGGGAGACGTGGCCACGGTGGGGGTTATCGGGGTGGGTTCGGG
Source organism: Bacillota bacterium (assembly GCA_012842325.1). Taxonomy (GTDB): domain Bacteria; phylum Bacillota; class DTU030; order DTU030; family DTU030; genus DTU030. The sequence goes on from DUTA01000024.1 coordinate 1,498, forward strand.
GCTGGATGCCCTGAAGGCAAAAAATGATACCGATGTCGGCGACATAGAACTGGCGCCGGGCAAGTTTCTCAAGCAGCACCATTGTTTCATTAACAGTAAAGACCTTACCGAAGAAACCATCAGCGCCAGTGTTGACCGGCTCAAAGATCAGGGCTGTGCAGTAATTGTAGCCAGCGGGGCCTACAGCATTGAAGACCCCGCAGAGGAGCTGGAGATAATCAGGGTTGCCCAAAGCCGCGGTTTGTATGCCACCGGCGGCCATGAGATCTCCCAGCTTTACGGCTTAAAAATCCGGACCCGGACGGCGGTCATCAACGGCAGCCTGATTCCGAAAATGATGGAAACGGCCAATTATACGGAACAGGCCATTAGGGATACCGGCATCACTTCCAATTTGATGATCATGCGCTGCGACGGCGGGGTCATGGATATCGACGAAGTGCGCAAGCGGCCCATCCTGACCCTTTTGTCGGGTCTGGCCGGGGGTGTGGCCGGGGCCTTGATGTATGAAAAGGTTTCGGAAGGCCTGTTTTTTGAGATCGGCGGGACCAGTGCCGACATTTCCGTGGTCAAAGATGGCCGGGTAATGATCAAGAATGCCCAGGTGGGCGGGCACAAGACCTATCTAAAATCTCTGGATGTGCGCACCCTGGGCATTGCCGGGGGCAGTATGATCCGGGTCGCCGACGGAGAGATTATTGATGTCGGTCCCAGGAGCTGTCATATCGCCGGGCTCAACTACGAGTGCTTTACGGGAGCAGAAAATATTGTCAACCCCGTCCTGCGTTTCATCCGTCCCTGTCCCACTGACATGGAGGATTATGCCATTGTTCAGGGGGAGGACGGGCGTCAGTTTGCCTTAACCCTGGCCGGGGCCGCCAATATTCTGGGAGCGGTGCCCGAGGGAGATTATGCCCGGGGTTTCCGGGAAAGTGCCGTCAGGGCGTGGCAGCCGCTGGCGGCCTACCTCAATGCTTCCGTGGAAGAAGTTGCAAAAAGGGTTCTTGACCTGGCCGCCTATAAACTGCTGCTGGTGGCCAATGAATTGATCGATGTCTACGGGCTGGACCGGGATTTTGTCGAACTTGTCGGCGGTGGGGGCAGTGCCGGGGTTATCGTCCCCTATCTGGGCCAACGGGAAGGGTTTAAATGGCGCATTGCTCGGAATGCCCCCTATATATCCACCATCGGCGTTGCCCTCGCCATGGTGCGGGAGCAGATCGAGCGCTCCGTGGTCAATCCCACCGAAGAAGATGTGGTGAAGATCCGCCGCGAGGTGCTGGAGGCGGCGGTGAGGGCGGGCGCCCTGCCGGAGACGGTGGACATAGCCGTGGAAGTGGACACCCAGAGGAATATTCTCCGGGCCACGGCGACAGGTTCAACGGAAATGCGGAGCAGGGATCTGACGGCCACGGCCTCGCCCGGGGAGATGCTGGCCACGGCGGCGGAAGCCCTCGGCGTTCCCCCGGAATCAATTAAGGTCAACCACAAAACATCCCGCTACAGCGTTTTTGAGGCAACGGCGGTCAAGAAGGGATTTCTGGGCCTGATCAAGAAAAAAGAAGCTCTGTGCTGCGTTATTGATCGGGAAGGTGTGGTGCGCCTGAAAAAGAAAAACGCGGGGGTATACTCCTTCGCCAGGGAGGATGCGGCAGCCCAACTTCCCAGGATTTTGGATGAATGGACGGAGTATTCGGAAGCCAATGCCATTCTGCCCAGTCTGTACGTGTTCTACGGAGAAAAGATGCTGGACCTGAGCGGTTTGGGCACCCTGGACAATATCCTTTCCATCTTTGCCGTGGAGACGAAGCATCTCGAGCCCCAGGAGACCATCATCGCCGTGGTTTCCAGGTAGCACGGGGGGTTAACCCTTGAGAAAGATCAGTGACCTCAATAAAATACTGCAGTTGAGCAGCTATGAGCTGGCCCGGGAACAGCTCAGCCACGATCTACTGTATCAAAAAATCCCGCCGGAGCGCATCAAAGATTACATCAGTACCGCCCTTGCCATTGGCGCGCAGATGGCCGACTCCTGCCCAAGTAAAAACATTTATGAGCTGTGCGCGCGGGAAGGCATCCGCATTGTGATCCCCCCGACCAATGGCCAGTATTTTGGCGTGCGCCTGCGGGCGGAAATCCAGATCGATGACAAAGAAAAGAAGATCCTGCTGTACCGGCAATCCCTGGCAGAGATTGCCCGGGTCTTGCAGGAATGGCTGCCCCCGGAAAAAAGGCTGGACGCCGAAACCGTCAAACAAATGCACCTGGCCCATGAATTTTTCCACTATCTTGAGTACAGGGATAATTTCCGGGTCAACGAGATGCTGCCCCCCGTTGTTACCTTCAACTTCCTGGGGCTGCGCCGGACAGCCACGGTTTTAACCCTCTCCGAAATCGCCGCCCACAGCTTCAGCAAAAGGCTCCTTGACCTGCCCTACTATCCCTATCTTTACGACAAGATTTATGCCCTGTCCTTGTAGAACAATACATGGAAAAATAGAGGAAATTGAAAAGGAAGGAAGTATGTAGATATAACAAGAGTAAGATCCATATCTAAATTATCCAAACGGGTGATGGTCGTGATCGATAAAACAAGCGGTATCCCGGTCTACAAGCAGGTAGAGTCGGCTCTCCTGGCCGATATAGAGCGGGGCCTGTATCCGGCGGGCAGCAAGCTGCCCAGTGAGGAGATGCTGGCCGCCCGCTTCGGCGTGGCCAGGGGCACCATCCGCCAGGCCTTAAGTGAGCTGGCCAACCACGGCATCATTAAGCGGATTCACGGCAGCGGTACTTTCGTTTGCGAACCGGGAAGTGAGTTTAAAATCGACACCGAGCACTTTATCTCCTTCCTCGAGGCCCTGGAGTGGGAGGACAAAGCCAATACCATTGTCTTGGAAAAGCAAATGCAAAGGTTAGTGGGAGGACCGCCCCAGGACTTATTCCCTGCCAACAGTACCTTTTTTTCTGTCAAGCGCCTGCGCAAGCGGGGAAACAAACCCGTTATGTTTTCCGTCGACCACATTCCCCTGGCTTTGTTCCCCGATATCGACCAAAAATATGCTGATCAGGCCTTAATATATGAGTTTTTGGAGAATGTCTACTCGATCCGGATAAAAAAAGTGAAGCGCATCTTCCATGCCATTTCGGCTACTGGAGAAGTGGCCAAAATGCTTGCCCTTAGAACTGGAGAGCCGGTGTTTTATATTGTACAGCAAGCCTTCGACGAGTTTGATCGCTGTGTGGATTGTGCCGACCTATATATACTAAGTGAAGAAATGCATTTCTCTGTGACAACATACAGATAAACCCCGCTTTCAGCTGTGACACTAGCGACGGCAGAATTGTCGTCGACCTCCGGTAATGCAGAACCCCCGGAGGGCGACGACGTTTTTATTCTTTTTTGTCCCGAGGCTAAAAGTGCCCTTTATTTTTTCAACCTCCGGGCATTTACATGCACTGCTCTTCTATGGAAAAGGTCTGTTTGCAAAATATGGAGGATTGGCAATTTTTTTGGAGAAATTTATATTACAGAAAACTATTTATTTCACTCCGTCAGTATTTGTCGGAGTGACTGTATTATAATTCCCTTAGGTTATTGAGAGAAGGAGATTATCATGCACCTGAAAATCAAATTAGCCGCCGATGGCGGTATACGGTTGCCGGTTCACTACAACCGGCTGGTGCAGGCTGCCATCTACAACAGCATTACCCCGGAATTGGCTGCTTTTTTGCACGATTGTGGTTTTCCCTATGAGAAAAGGCGGTTTAAAATGTTTACTTTTTCTCGCCTTCTGGGAAAGGCAGTCTTTGACCGGCAAAAGGGAGAGCTCCTTTTTCCCCAGGGTTTTCTTTCCCTAGTAATCAGCAGCCCCTTGGATTTGTTCTGTAAAGAACTGGCGAATATTTTGCTCCTTTCCAACCAGCTGCATTTGGGCGACCAAGTCCTGTATGTAACTGGAATTGAGACATCGCACCCCCAAGTTACGGCCAGCAGGTGTATATTTAAACTCCTTTCACCGGCCGTTGTCTACAGCACTTTTACCAAAGCAAATGGCAAAAAATATACCTGTTATTTTGAACCGGGAGAAGCAGATTTTGCGGAACAGATAGATGCCAATCTGCGCAAGAAATACTACTCCTTATACCGGGAACAGCCCCCGGAGGAAGTGGTAAAGGTATCGCCCAGGGGGAAAGTGCGAAGAAATATTGTCAAATACAAAGACTTCTATGTGAAAGGTTACACTTGCCGCCTGGAACTGGAAGGGCCAAGGGAACTTTTGCAGCTGGCTTTAGACGCCGGTATCGGCAGCAAGAACAGCCAGGGCTTCGGCTGTGTCGAGCTTGTAGAATAACTTAAGAGAAGGGAGGGAAAAAAAGTGCTGGCAGCAGTGAAAGATTTGGGCGAGGTTGTTCTCCAATTGGAACCACAAAGTGAACTTAGCCGCCAATTGGACGATCCCGGAGCAGGAGAGGAATTGAAACCGCTCTTTGAATTCTTCTTCGATGATATTCAGGCAAGTTTTCAGCCTTCCTATGAGGAATTGAAACAGTTCCACCTGCCGCCAGGCGATGGCCTGGGCGAGTTGGTTTTATCAGTCTTTCTATAAGGCATTGAAACCTGTTAAAGAATTCCATAAGTGTGTCAAAGGATAGGTTTTCAGCCTTCCTATGAGGAGTTAGACCCTGCTAAAGAATTCCATAAGTGTATCAAAGGATAGGTTTCTAGTCTCATATAAGGAATTGAAACAAGTGCAAAAAAAAGACCGAGTTTATCGGTCTCTTTTTAAGCCTCCCTTTGAAATCAATCCGTATCATGGGAGTATTCAGTTAAGGAATGGAATTGGGAATCACAGCCTTCATATATAGGAATTAGAACCTGTATTGAAATTTAACTTGGGCGTGGGGTGCCCGCCGGGGCAGGTTTATTGGGTACAGGCGGTCGATGGGAAAAATTTGGAGATAGGCAGGTTTGACGAAAAATTTGTAGAAATTATCTTGTATATGGGGGGAAAATTTTTACTCCGCCAGTATTTGGCGGGGCTTTGTTTTACAATTAATATGGGACACTTGTTTGGGGGAAAGCTCCTGGCAGCGAAGGGGGGATAGTGGACTTATTTTTGTGCTGGGAGTGGAGTGTTTCGCCTGGATGGGACGGCTGTTTGGTCGAGGTGATGCACATGTTTTTTCCTGAAGTGGCACCCCTCACCGCCGCTTTGCGGCAGGGTCTCCTGGGCCGGGATGAAGCCCTGGCCATATTCGCCGGGGAAGGAGCGGTAGGGGAAATAAATGCCCTGCTGGAGACCTTAAAAAGGGAGGGCATCCGGTTTTTCGGCGGTGTTTTTCCCGGCTTGATCCGGGGTAACATCATAGAAAAGACAGGCTTTATAGTCAAAAGGGTGCCTGATTTCCGGTGTCTGTACATAATCCGCGATTTAAGGGCGGGAAAAGACCTGGCGTCTCTGGTCAAATTTCGGGGGGGTAGGTCTGCCCTGATCCTGGTGGACGGGACAGCTCCCGGCATCTGCAGTTTTCTGGCCAATTTATTCGCCCTGTGCGGCGACGGCAACTTTCTTGGCGGCGGGGCCGGTTTCAGCGATTTCAAAGAGGGCAATTGCCTCTTCGCCGAGGACGGCTTCTTCCGCGGCGGGGCGGTGGTTGCCTTCTTCGACCGTCCCCTGTCCCTGGCCGTGAAACATGGCTGGCGCAAATGCCGGGGGCCCTTTATAATCACCAAATCCGCGGGCAATGTCATCGAGGAGATCAACTGGGAAGAGGCCTTTCCCTTTTACCAGCGCATTTTAAAATACTGCGGGGAGGAGGTTACGCCCGAGAATTTCTTGGCGGTGGCCGCAAAATACCCCATCGGCCTCTACAAAAAGGGCTACGAGGATATCGTCAGGGATCCCATCAAGACCGACGGCTCCAGGATTACCTGTGTCGGGGAAGTACCGGAAAATGCCCTGTTTTATATACTACAGGGCTCCAGGGAGGGCCTGGTCGGCAGCGCCCAGCAGGTAGCCCAGACTTGTATGAAAAATCTTACAAAACCTGCCGATTGTCTTGTTTTCGACTGCATTTCCCGGGCTCTGTATCTGGAAGATTCCTTCCGGGAAGAAATAGATGCCATCTGCCAGGCCCTGGCTCCTCTGCCGGCCGAGGGTGCGCTGACCCTGGGGGAAATATCGTCCGTCGGCTACGGCGGTATCAGCTTTTTGAACAAGACTGTGGTGGTGGGTGGGATCTGATGGCCGACAATTATTTGGCTGATCTTTCGGTGATGTTTGAAATCGCCCTGAAAATGGGGCGCACCCTGGATCTGGAGCAGGAATACAACCGTTTTTCCGAGTTGCTGATCCACCGGATGGGCTGCGATTACGTGGCCCTGTGGTTGAAGGAAGGCGGCCAGTACAAGCTGAAATTTGCCAATCCCATCACCAGGGCCGGCAAGTCGGCTGTGGACGGGCGGGATCCCATCGTCGGGCGCCTGCAAGAAGGTCAGCCCTTAAAGGCTGATTTTGGAGAGCCCCAATTTGCCGACCTCCTGCAGGAAAAAAACATTGTCCGGGGTTCCCTGGCTGTTTTTCCCTTTACCGATCCGGAAGGTTTCCTCAAGGTATACAGCAGCAGCGGCCTCACTACCAAAGATGTCAAGCAGATCGAAACCCTGGTGAAAAAATTCCAGTCTGTGGTCAGGGGTTGTGCCTATTATGAAAGGGCTTTGCAGGAAATAGAGTTGCGGAAAGCGGCGGAAGAAGCCCTGCGCAGGGCCAATTTGGAAATGGAGAAAATCCTTGAGGAAAACAAGGTAATGCTCAGAAAGATCGACATTCTGAACAAGGAACTGGAGGACAAGGTAAAGGAGCGGACCAGGGAACTGGAGGAAACGGTGGTCAAACTGCGGGAAATTGCCATCAAGGACGGCATGACGGGCCTGTACAACCGGCAGCATGTTCTCCTGCTGGGCGAGCAGGCTTTCCTGGATGCCGTCAACATGGATAAGGATTTTTCCGTCATTATGATCGATGTCGATAAATTCAAGCGGGTCAATGACACCTACGGCCATCTGATCGGGGACAGGGTAATTGAAATCCTGGGCAAGAGGCTGGCCAACTCCCTCAAGAATACGGACCTCGTCGGCCGCTACGGGGGGGAAGAATTCATTGTCTTTCTCAACTGCGACAAGGCCCAGGCCCTGGAGGTTGCGGAGCGGATCAGGCACAATGTGGCGGACAACAGGTTCGTTATCAAGACAGGCGTCTTCCTGCCCATTACCGTGAGCATAGGGGTGGCAACGCGGCGGCCGGGGGATACCTTCGATGGCCTGATAAAACGGGCCGATGACCGGCTGTATAAGGCCAAAAGGGCGGGCGGGAACCGGATTGGCTGCTGAGGGCCGGGGGAGAACCGCCCCCCCCGGTTTCCCTTGACATTCTCCCCTTCCTCCAGTATATTAATTACTAACAGCATAAGGCGCGAAAGGTAATGACGAGGGCGAGTAAGCAGGAAAGCAGGCGACAGAGAGCCGGGGTAGGTGCAAGCCGGTGCCTGGGGAACTGCCGAAGATGGCCTCTGAACTGCAGGTGGAACGGGCCCCTGGTGGGGCTCCCAGTACACTGGGCCGGGTCCCCGTGGTCCGGGGAAGGGCAACCGTTATCTTGCCCGGGTATCGGGTACCCTTGGTGTGCCCCGTACCTGGAGAGGCCCCTGCCGCGAGGCCGGGGTAAAAAAGGGTGGTACCGCGTGGCTCTATTCCCCTCGCCCCTTGGAAATTATTTCCCGGGGGGAGGGGATATATTTTTGGCCAGAAAAGGCTGTTTGGAAGCGAGGTAAATCATGTCACCAATCAAATGAAAGGAGTTGATGACTGTGGGCAAACCAACCTTTTACATCACAACCCCCATCTACTACCCCAGCGACAAGCTGCACATCGGCCATGCCTACACCACGGTGGCGGCCGACGCCATCGCCCGCTACAAGCGGCAGCGAGGGTACGATGTCATGTTCCTGACCGGGTCCGATGAGCACGGTCAGAAGATCCAGCGGATTGCCGAGGAAAAGGGGGTCAGCCCCAAGGAGTATGTGGACGGGATTGTGGCGGGCTTCAAGAAGCTGTGGCAGCTGCTCCACATCACCAATGACGACTTTATCCGCACCACGGAGGAGCGCCACACCAGAAGCGTCCAGAAGATCTTCCAGGCCCTCTACGACCGGGGCGATATCTACAAGTCGGAATACGAGGGCTGGTACTGCGTCCCCTGTGAGACCTTCTGGACCGAGAGGCAGGTGGCGGAAGGGAACACCTGCCCCGACTGCGGCCGGCCTGTGGAACTGGTCAAGGAAGAGAGCTATTTCTTCCGCCTCTCCAAGTATGCCGACCGCTGGTTTAAATTCATTGAAGAGAACCCCGATTTCATCCAGCCGGCTTCCCGGCGCAACGAGATGATCAGCTTTGTGAAGAGCGGTCTGGAGGATCTCTGCGTCTCCCGCACCACCTTCAACTGGGGGATCCCGGTTCCCATGGACCCGAAACACGTCATCTATGTCTGGATCGATGCCCTCTCCAACTACATCACCGCCCTGGGTTACGGGTCTGAGGATGAAAGCAAATATCACCGCTACTGGCCGGCGGACCTGCACCTGGTGGGCAAGGAGATCGTCCGCTTCCACACCATCATCTGGCCCATCATGCTCATGGCCTTGGGTCTACCCCTGCCCAAGAAGGTCTTCGGCCACGGCTGGCTGATCCTGGAAAGCGGAAAGATGTCAAAATCCAAGGGCAACGTGGTGGACCCGGTGGTCCTGGTAGATAAGTACGGGGTGGATGCCATCCGGTATTACCTGCTCCGGGAGATTTCCTTCGGCGCCGACGGTTATTACTCGGAGGAAGCCCTGATCCGGCGGATCAACGCCGACCTGGCCAACGACCTGGGCAACCTTCTCCACCGGACCCTGACCATGATTGAGAAGTATTGCTCCGGGGTGGTGCCGGAGCCGGGCCCGGCGGAAGCCATAGATGGGGAACTGCAGGCGGTGGCAGCGGCGGTGCCCCGGGAAGTGGAGGAGACCATGGAGAAGCTGGAAATCTCCAACGCCCTGGCGGCCATTTGGAAGCTGGTGGGCCGGGCCAACAAGTATATCGACGAAACCACTCCCTGGCTCCTGGCCAAAGACGAGGCCACCCGCCCCCGGCTGCAGACGGTCCTCTACAATCTGGCCGAGGCCCTGCGGATCATCGGCATCCTCCTGGTGCCTTACCTGCCCACTGTCCCGGAAAAGATCTGGAAACAGCTGGGCCTGGGCGAGGGGGTCCGGGAAGTTCCCTGGGAGGAAGCGGAGCAGTGGGGAGGCCTGGTCCCCGGTACCAGGGTGCAGCGGGGTGAACCCATCTTCCCCCGGATCGATCCCGAGGAAGCATTGAAAGCAGATAAGGAGGAAAAGAAAGTGGTGGAAAAGGTGGAAACCGGAGGAGAACGGATCAGCATCGACGAATTTGCCCGCCTGGACCTGCGGGTGGTGGAAGTGCTGGCGGCGGAGAGGGTGGAGAAGTCTAGGAAGCTGTTGAAACTCCAGGTAGCCCTGGGCGAGGAAAAGCGGCAGGTGGTGGCCGGCATCGCCAGGTATGTGGAGCCGGAAGAACTGGTTGGGAAAAAGCTGGTCCTGGTGGCCAACCTCCAGCCGGCCAAGCTGATGGGAATCGAGTCCGACGGCATGATCCTGGCGGCCAGCGATGACGAGGACAATCTGGCCCTCCTCACCGTGGATCGGGATATTGCCAGCGGCGCGAAAATAAGCTAGGCAGGGGGTAAGACGAGATGCTCATCGATACCCACTGCCACCTGCAGGACGAGCGGTTTGCCGGCGACCTGGAAGCCCTTTTGGACCGGGCCCGGGAGGCCGGGGTGGGCTACGCCCTGGTGGTGGGCAGCGACCTGGAAACATCCCGCCAGGCCTGTGACCTGGCCCAAAAATACCCCCAGCTCTTTGCCGTGGTGGGGGTTCACCCCCATGACAGCAAGGATGCCGACAGGGCCACCTTTGACCAGATCCGGCAGCTGGCCGCCCGGGACCGGGTGGTGGCCCTGGGGGAAATGGGCCTGGATTACCATTACGACTTTTCCCCCCGGAAGATCCAGCAGCGGGTCTTCCGCTACCAGATCGGCCTCGCCCGGGAGCTGGGCCTGCCCATCGTCATCCACGACCGGGAGGCCCACGCCGATACCCTGGCCATCCTGAAGGAGGAGAAGGTGGAAGAGGTGGGGGGGGTGCTCCACTGCTATTCCGGCAGCTGGGAGATGGCCCGGGAATGTCTTGAAATGGGCTTTTACATTTCCATTGCCGGCCCGGTGACCTTTGCCAATGCCAAAAAGCTGGTGCGGGTGGTGGAGAACCTGCCCCTTGAGTACCTGCTGGTGGAGACCGATGCCCCCTACCTGACCCCGGTCCCCCACCGGGGCAAGCGCAATGAACCGGCCTATGTCCGCTATGTGGCCGAAAGAATAGCCCAAATAAAGGGGATCCCGGTGGAAGAGGTAGCGGCGCAGACCACCGCCAATGCCATTAAGCTTTTCCGCCTGCCCGTGGAAAAGAAAAGGGATTAGCAGAGGCTCCCGGTTATACCCAAAAAGAGGGGAGCCCCTTGGGACCAATCCGGTCCCCGGGAATAGGCTGATAGGGGGAGGTGCGCGAGCCTTTCTGGCCAATGCCGGCACCAGATAAAAAAATTACCAGAAATGGTTTGGTTGACACGCTTTTGGAAATAATATAGAATGGTGCCGCATACTCAATAGAATACAGAGAAATGCCCCTACTCCAACAAAGGAGGTTTTCGTGATGGACGAAATGCCCGCACACCTTCGGCCTGGAGGAGGGGTTCCCGGCTTCAGGCCGGGAAAGAAACTGCTGGGGCTGCTCCTAGTCCTCGCAGTAGTCTGCTCTCTTCTGGCCGGAGGTTATGCGTGGGCCCGGAAGGAAGTGACCATCAGTGTCGACGGCCGGACCATGGTTGTGCAGACACTGGCGCGGAATGTAGGTGGTTTACTGGCGGAGGAGGGTATTGTCCTGGGAGAAAGGGATCGGGTGGAGCCGGATCTTCAGACCCCCCTGGAGAGGGGAATGGAGATCGTCGTGAGAAGGGCCCAACCCTTTGTCCTCAAGGTCGACGGGGAAACCAGGACCACGGCCAGCACCCGGGAACGGGTGGCGGAGGCCCTGGCTGAGGCCGGTGTGGTGCTGGGCCCCCTGGACCGGACAGTTCCCGCGGGGGATACCCCCCTCATCCCCGGAATGGAGATCGAAGTCATCAGGGGCAGGGAAGAAGTGGTGACCATCGAGGTTCCGGTACCTTTCCAGGTCCAGCGGCGCAGTGACGACAGCCTGCCGCGGGGTCAGTCCAAAGTAGTCCAGGAAGGCCGGGAAGGCCGGGCAGAAAGGCTTGTCCGCTATCGCTACGAGAATGGAGAGAAGGTTTCCGAGGAGTTAATAGAGGAAAGGATCATTGAGGAGCCGGTGCCCCAGGTGGTGGCGGTGGGAACCCTTACCACCATAGCCTCCCGGGGCGGGGAAATCCTGCGTTTTAAAGAGATGCGGGTCATGGAGGCAACGGCCTATACCCCCGATCCCCGCTGCAACGGGGGCTACAAATACACAGCCACGGGCCGCCTGGCCCAGCGGGGCATAGTGGCTGTGGATCCCCGGGTTATCCCCCTGGGCACCCGCCTCTATGTGGAAGGGTATGGCAACGCCCTGGCCGCCGACACCGGCGGAGCCATCAAGGGAAACAAGATCGATCTCTGTTTTGACACCTACGAGGAGGCCGTCCGTTTCGGGCGGCGCCAGGTCAAAGTCTATATCCTGGAATGAAGGCAGGGGCGACCCTGCCCTTTTTTTACCCTGCGGGAAGGTGTACAATAGGGGAAAAGGAGAAAAGACCAAGGACAAGGAGGAGCCGGGATGTCCCACCAGCCCCTGACTTCACCCCGGGTGGTGCAGGAGATTCTGGCCCGGCACGGCCTCAGGCCCAACAAACAGCTGGGACAGAATTTCCTCATCGATGAAAATATTGTCCACAAAATAATTGCCGCCGCCGAGCTGGGGCCCGAGGATGCGGTGCTGGAGATCGGCCCCGGCCTCGGTGTCCTGACCGGCCCCCTGGCCGAGCGGTCCCGGCAGGTCATTGCCGTAGAGGTTGATAAGGGCCTGATCCCGGTCCTGGAAGAAAATCTGGCCTCCTATCCCAATATAAAAATCATCTGGGGAGACATCCTAAAGATAGAACCGGAAAAGCTGCTGGCCGGCCTTTCTTCTCCCCTCAAGGTGGTGGCCAATCTCCCCTATTACATAACTTCTCCGGTCATCATGGCCCTCCTGACCGGGCCCCTGCCCCTGGAGCGGCTGGTGCTGATGGTCCAGCGGGAGGTGGCCAGGCGGCTGACGGCGGCACCGGGGAGCAAGGATTACGGGGTTTTGGCGGTAGCCGTCCAGTACTATACCCGGCCGGAGATCGTGGCTTTGGTTCCCCGGACGGTCTTTTTCCCCCGCCCCGATGTGGATTCGGCGGTGGTGCGGCTGATGATGCGGCCCCGCCCCGCCGTGGCCGTGGGGGATGAAGCCCTCTTCTTCCGCCTCGTCCGGGGCGCCTTTGGCCGGCGGCGCAAGACCCTCCTCAACAGCCTGGAAGGGGAATTCGGGGCCCAATACAGCCGGGAGGAGCTGGCCGCCTTCCTCCAGGCCGGTGGAATAGAGCCCAGCCGGCGGGGAGAAACCCTCACTTTAGAGGAATTTGCCCTTTTAGCAAGAATAATTACAAAAAAGGAGCCAGGAAATACTGCTGCGGAGGCACAGGTGCCGTCCAAGGAGGCAAAAAAAGGGTGAAAAAGGAATTCCAGAGTCCCACCAGGGGGCCCCTCTCCTTCAACCAGGTTTTTCACGACCTGATCGCATATGTGGAAGAAGCGCCCCAGTTCAATTACCGGATCATCATCGGGACCGATTCCCAGAGCCATGACCGGGAGGTGGTCTTTGTCACGGCCATTGTGGTCCACCGGGAAGGCAAGGGGGCCCGTTATTATTACAGCAAAAAGACCCAGGACAAGATCTTCAGCCTCCGGCAGCGGATCTTTTATGAAGCTTCTTTAAGCCTGGATGTGGCCAGCCGTCTCACCGCCCTCCTGGCGGAAAACGGACACAATGACCTGAACATTGAGGTCCACCTGGATGTGGGAAAAAAAGGGGAAACCAAGGAGCTGATCCGGGAGATAGTGGGCATGGTGGCGGGCAGCGGCTTCGAAGCCAAGATCAAACCCGACGCCTACGGGGCCTCGACAGTGGCGGACAAATATACAAAATGAGGGGAAAAGTTCGGTAAAAAAATAACGCGTTAGCGTAAAGTTTTGGTAGGCGGTGGCAGGAAAAACGCGTGTGGAGATAAAAATAGAGACCTCGCACCAACAGATAGACAGAAAGGAGCGAGGTCTCATGAAGAGCGATGGCGTAGACATCG
>DUTA01000002.1 GCA_012842325.1 Bacillota bacterium
GCGATGTCTACGCCATCGCTCTTCATGAGACCTCGCTCCTTTCTGTCTATCTGTTGGTGCGAGGTCTCTATTTTTATCTCCACACGCGTTTTTCCTGCCACCGCCTACCAAAACTTTACGCTAACGCCGCCATTACTCGGCAAATAACAGCAGTTGATCCGTCTCCGGCAAATGGGCCAGACAGCCGCTCCGGCGCAGGGCCTCAATGACATTCCTGCTTAACCTGGCCCTGATCCTCAGGTCCTCCACGGAAGTAAACGGCCCCTCTTCCCTGGCCTGAACTATGTTATTGGCAGCCCCTTGCCCGACACCGGGCAGGGCAGTAAAAGGAGGCAGCAGGCCGGTGGGTGTAATCTGGTACACACGGCTGTCCGATTTATTTAAGTCTATCCTTCTGAACTTATAACCCCGGGCATACATCTCCAGGGCCACCTCCAGGATCGGGAGGAGGCTTTTTTCCTTGGGTGAGGCCTCATTTCCCTTTTTGTCAATGGCCGCAATGTGGCGGCGGATTCCCTCCAACCCGCCGTCCGTGAGGGTAATATCGAAGTCATTGGCCCGCACGGTAAAGTAAGAGGCATAGAAGGCTTCGGGATAATGCACCTTGAACCAGGCAATGCGAAAAGCCATCATGACGTAGGCTACCGCATGGGCCTTCGGGAACATGTACTTTATCTTCTGGCAGGAGTCGATATACCACTGGGGTATACCGACGTCCTCCATTATTTTTATGTCCTCTTCCGCCAGCCCCTTACCCTTGCGGACCCGTTCCATGATATTAAAGGCATGGCGGGCCGGAACCCCCTTTTCCAGCAGGAAGGTCATGATATCATCCCGGGTTGAGATAACCTCCGAGAGGGTGGCTGTCCCGGCCCGGACGTATTCCTGGGCGTTGTTAAGCCAGACGTCGGTACCGTGGGAAAGGCCGGATATCCTGACCAGTTCGGCGAAGGTGGAAGGCCTCGTCTCTGCCAGCATCTGCCTGACAAAGCGGGTGCCAAACTCGGGGATCCCGATGGTGCCGATGGGAATGTCAAAGAGCTCCGGATCCAGACCCAGGTCACCCAAACCGGAAAAAATGGCCATGGTGCCGGGGTCATCGAAGGGAATTTTCTTTACATCGACCCCCGTCAACTCCACCAGCATCCTCAGGACGGTGGGATCGTCATGGCCGAGGAGGTCCAATTTCAACAGCCGACTGCTGATGGCATGGTAATCAAAGTGGGTGGTGATTACCCCGGCACTCTTGGCATCGGCCGGATACTGGATGGGAGTAAACTCAAAAATGTCCCGCCCGGAAGGTATAATCATCAAACCGCCGGGATGCTGTCCTGTGGTCCTCTTTATGCCCGTGCAGGCCTTTACCAGGCGGTCGATTTCCACACTGCGGGGTTTCTGCCCCTTCTCGGTGAAATAACCTTTGACAAAGCCATAGGCGGTCCGGTCAGCAATGGTGGAAATGGTGCCGGCCCGGAAGACCTTGTCGGAGCCAAAGAGCTCCTCGGCATATTGGTGAATAAGGGGCTGGTACTCGCCGGAAAAGTTTAGGTCAATATCGGGGACCTTGTCCCCTTCAAAGCCCATGAAAACTTCGAAGGGAATATTGTGCCCATCCCGCACCAGTTCCCGTCCGCAGCGGGGACAAGCCCTGGCAGGGAGGTCAAAGCCGGAGCCAACGCTGCCGTCGGCAATAAAGCTGCTGTAGCGGCAGTGGGGGCACCGGTAGTGGGGGGGCAGGGGATTTACTTCGGTGATGCCGCACATGGTTGCCACGAAGGAAGAACCAACGGAACCCCTGGAACCAACCAGGTAGCCGTCAGACAGGGATTTGGAGACCAGTTTGTGGGCGATCAAGTAGATGACGGCAAAACCATTGCCGATGATGGCCGCCAGTTCCTTCTCCAGCCTGTCGGCAACCAGGGGCGGCAATGGCTCCCCGTAAAGTTCCTTGGCCCTGGCAAAGGCCATGGAACGTATCTGCTCCTCGGCTCCCGGAATCTGCGGGGCATGGAGGCCGTCGGGTATCGGCCTGACTTCGTCGATGAGGGCAGCGATCTTCCGGGGGTTTTCCACCACCACTTCCCGGGCTGCTTCTTCACCCAGATAGCTGAATTCCGCCAGCATCTCCTCTGTGGTCCGCAGATACAGGGGGGGTTGATGCTCAGCGTCCTCAAAGCCCTGGGCCGTGAGGAGGATGCGGCGGAGCAGGGCATCTTCCGGTTCCAGAAAATGCACGTCCCCGGTGGCGACAACGGGCAGCCCCAACCGCTTCCCCAGGGTATACAGCTCCCTGTTCATGGTCAGGAGGCCCTCCCGGTTGATCCTGCCCTCCCTGATCAGAAAAGCATTGTTGGCCCAGGGCTGGATCTCGATATAATCATAGAAGCGGGCAATTTCCGCCAATTCTTCCCCCCTCAGGCCCTGCAAATAGGCCTGGATCAATTCCCCCGCCTCACAGGCCGTACCCACGAGGAGATTATCCCGATAAGCCAGCAAAGCCTCCCGGGGAATGCGGGGCACCCGATAAAAGTGTTCAAGATGGGATAAAGATACAAGCCGATAGAGATCCTGCAGTCCCCTTTGATTCTTGGCCAAAAGGATGATGTGGAAGGCCTTTCCCCGGTCCTGCCCCTGATTTACCATATATCCTTCAACACCGTACAAAACCTTGATACCGTACTTTTTGCCGAGGGCATATGCTTCCGGATAGGCCTGCAGTACACCGTGGTCGGTAATGGCCACTGCCTGGTGCCCCCACTGTTTCAGGGTGGCAAAGAGATCCTCGAGGCGGACGGTGGCATCCAGGGCACTCATTTGGGTGTGAAGATGAAGCTCCACCCTCTTCTCCCCTTCTGTTTCCATCCGCCTCCGGGCCGGGATGAGGGTTATGTCCGAGGCCCATAAAACTTCCTCCCCCGAATACCGGTCTTCTTCCAAAGAACCCCTGACCAATAGCCAGACATCCCTGCGCTGGCAGGCCTGTTCGATGGCCTTTCCTTTCTCAGAATTGCAGAAGAGCTTTACGGCAATGGAATCGGTCCGGTCGCTGATTACTATGGTAAAAAGGCTTCTATCCGCCTTTACTGGCCGGCACTCCCACCCAAGTACTTCCCCGGCCACAACAAAATCGCCCATTGTTCCCCTGACCTGTTCCAGGGGCAGGGGCTCGTCGGAGACGGGTTTTCCCACCAGGGGCAGGGGCAGTTTTTCCTCTTCCCGGCTTTCCCCCCGGACCAATTGGGCCAGGAATTTTCTGGCTTCCTCCTCCCTTCTCTCTTTGAGGGCTAACCCTTTGTCCTCCCATTCCAGGTTCAGGGCTTTCAGTTTAACCAAAAGTTTCTTCCCGAAAAGACGGAGGAAAAAGTTCTCCAGTTGTCTCTGTTTTTGCTGCAATAATTCGGCGAGAAAGGGGGAGGGAAGGATAAGGCAAAGGCAATCATTACCTTCTATTTGATAAGAAATTGCTTCCTCGCAGCCCTGTAAAAAAGGGAATTCATCCTCCAGGCTCTGGCAGATACTGAGCCACTCCTTTTCTAGCCCTTCCTGCCAGGGTCCCCGGACCCGGGGCAGCACCATCGTCCTGAACTCTGCCTGGCAGGGAAAATGTTGGGCCAGGGCTTCTGTCAACATATTCAGCCACTGGTCCTGGAGGCCGGCATGGGCGGCAAAATAGAGGCAAATCTCCTTTCCCGTGGAGCATACCTCCACCCGCAGGAGATTCCGGCGTAAAATTTCCCGGGCCTCCCGGGGCAGGGGTAAAGTGGCCAGTAATCTGGAATAGGGAGTTTCCCCTTCTTTTCTAACCAGTGCCGTCATGGAATTCCTCCCTTTGCATCATAAATCTTGGATGCTGTAGACCCCCTCGACAGCCATCAGTTTGGTCATAACATCGTCCTTGTCGCCAGAGTGGGGAAGCTGCACCATCATTTCCACCATAACCGTACCCTTATCGGGCAGCTGCTTGAGTTCAATACCGCGAATATGTACATTCATCTGTCCCAGGGCAGTTGCCAGTCTGCCCAGCTGCCCGGGGCGATCCATGATCTCTACCTGAAAAGCATGGTGACGGGCACTGCCCGAAAAGGGTTTTTCCAGCCTGCCCAGGCCCGCCAGGGTAAAGACAACCAGGACACTGGCCACGACAGCGGCAAGATACAGGCCCGAACCCACAGCCAGGCCGATCCCCGCCACCACCCAGAGGGAAGCGGCCGTGGTCAATCCCCGCACGGAGCTGCCCTCCCGCAAGATGGTACCTGCCCCCAGAAAACCGATGCCGCTGATAACCTGGGCGGCAATGCGCCCCGGATCGCCGCCGGTGAGGGACAGGGAAACCTGCATGATCAGGGCGGCTCCCAGGGAAACGATGGTATGGGTGCGCAGGCCAGCCGGGCGGTTCAGGCTCTCCCGTTCCAGGCCAATAATGCCGCCGAGAAGGGCAGCCAGAAGAAGGCGGAAGAAAACGATCAAATGCTCCTGGGCCATCACATCATCACCCCGCTTCCCTGCCGAGGGAAAAATAAAACTCCAGTTTATTTACTATGCTGCTCTTGGGGAATTGTGCCATGGCATAACCTGCCAAAAAATAGATAGTAACAACCGGTCTGCCTGCAAGGGAGACCGGTTGAAACAAAAAGGATTAACAACAGGGCCAGGTTCAACCGATTTTGACGCTCTTGACAATTTCCCAGTACATTTTCAGCCGGGCGCAGAAACCCCGGAGAAAACCCAGCTTTTCTTCTTTCATTACGTGGGTTAAATCGTGGAGGATTACTTCTTTGACTCTAATGCCGCTGTTTTCCGCATATCTGGTCAGGGCAACCTCGATTCCATACCGGGTTGTATCCATATGGTCTATGCCGTTCAACACACTTTTTTTTACTGCCCGCTGCCCCGACAAAAAGGGAGCCACCTTCTGGGCAAAATCAGTGGCCAGCCGGCCGTTGCCAAATATCCCCACTGTCATATCTGCCTCGTCGGAAAGAACCGGTTCCAGGAGTGCCTTTACATGTTCCTCCTTTAAACCGATAAGATCGGCATCTAAAAACAGGATGATATCACCCTTGGAGTAGTCACAGCCAATTTTCATGGCTCCTCCCTTGCCAATGTTGCGGGGCAGGGCAATGACGGTGACATTGTATTTGAGGGCTACATCCACCGTGTCATCCTCGGAACCATCACTGACGACAATAATCTCATCAATCTCCGTCATTCGCTCCAATACTTCCAGGACATTGCCAATCCGCATTCCCTCATTGTACGCGGGAATAATGGCTGCTACCTTCATTGGGTTCCCCCCCAATTATTGGCGGACATAGCACAGGGGACAGGATAATTCCCCTGTATATTATTCCCCACAGAGGAGGATAATTCCTTCCCTAAAGGGAAACCCCCTTTGTCATTTCCGCCCTGATCAGTTCCTGGAGGGTTGCCACCGCCTCCTCTATATCCACCGGCATGGTTTCACCTGTCCGCCGCTTCTTGATTTCTACCTTGCCTTCCTGGAGGGAGCGGGAACCGATGGTTACCCGCAGGGGAAAGCCAATTAGGTCGGCATCGTTAAACTTCACCCCGGCCCTCTCATCCCGGTCATCCAGGACCACCTCTATGCCGGCTTCCAGCATGTCCCGGTAAAGCCTTTCCGCCACCTTCATTTGTTCCTCAACTCTGCTGTTGACGGGAACCACCACCACCTGGTACGGAGCTATGGGCATGGGCCAGATGATTCCCTTGTCATCATGGTTCTGTTCTATGGCAGCGGCCATGGTCCGGGGAATACCGATACCATAACAACCCATGACAAAGGGTTTTTTATTGCCCTTTTCGTCCAGGAAGGTTGCCCCCATGGCCTCGCTGTATTTTGTCCCCAGCTTAAAAATATGGCCGACCTCTATCCCCCGGGTCGTCTTGAGGGCATGGCCGCATACT
This sequence comes from Bacillota bacterium, assembly GCA_012842325.1. GTDB lineage: Bacteria > Bacillota > DTU030 > DTU030 > DTU030 > DTU030. The sequence continues at coordinate 5,926 of DUTA01000002.1, forward strand.
TTGCACTTATCACCGGCAACCACCTTATGAATGTCAGCAACCTCTGTGACGACAAAATCCCGCCCGGGATTGACATTGACCCAGTGATAATCCGCCCTGTTGGCGCCGCAGACCCCGTTGACTATAGAGGGGACTTCCACATCGGCAATCAGCCGTACATCTTTTAACCCCACCGGGCCGGCAAAACCCACCGGGGCACCGGTAATCTCCCGGACAGTATCGGCGTCGGCCAGGGCCAGGTGCAGGCAGCCCAGATGATTCTGGAGTTTCACTTCATTGACTTCCCTGTCTCCCCGGAGCAAAACAACCACCGGATAATACTCTTCTTTGTCGATGGCCAGGTAAATCAAGGTCTTTATCATTTGTTTCGGATCGACGGCCAAAAAGTCAGCCACCTCAGCGATAGTGGTGACACCCGGGGTGGATACCAGTTCCAGTTCCCTCCGGGGCTCCGCACTTTCCGTCACGTCCCTGGCCGCTTCGGCCCGCTCTACATTGGCCGCATAAGCGCAATTATCGCAGTAGGCTATCTCACTTTCCCCGGTTTCGGCGATGACCACAAATTCATGGGAGGCGCTGCCGCCGATGGCCCCTGAGTCCGCTTCCACCACCCGGAACTCAAGGGCGCAGCGGCGAAAGACCTCGCTGTAGGCATGATACATTTTCCGATAACTGACCTCAAGGCCCTCTTCATCCTTATCAAAGCTGTAGAGGTCTTTCATGGTAAATTCCCGCCCGCGGATCAGGCCGAAACGGGGGCGGATCTCATCCCGGAATTTTGTCTGGATCTGGTAAAGGAGGAGGGGAAGCTGCCGGTAGGAACTCACCTCCCGCCGGACCAGGTCGGTTATAACCTCCTCGTGGGTGGGGCCGAGGCAGTAATCCCGCTCATGTCTGTCCTTTAAACGGAATAACTCCTTGCCGTAAACATCCCAGCGCCCGGATTCCAGCCAGAGGTCCGCCGGATGCAGGGCCGGCAGCAGGAGCTCCTGCCCGCCCTGTTTATCCATTTCTTCCCTGACAATCCTTTCGATTTTTTGCAACACCCTCTGGGCCAGGGGCAGGTAAATATAGATCCCTGCCGCTATTTTTCGGATCATGCCCGCCCGCAACAGGTATTGGTGGCTGATGGTTTCCGCCTCCGCCGGCACCTCCCGCAGGGTGGGGGCAAAGAGTTGGGACATTCTCATACGCGAACCCTCCTTGTTATTTATTTGTACTTCTTTTCCCAAGAGCGCCCCGCAGGGACCTTTCTTACTTTCCTCCTCCAATAACCCGCTTTTTTTGTCCTGACAAACCACAAGCCCCCCGCCCCCTGGCAGGGACGAGAGGCTCTCCCGCGGTACCACCCTACTTGGCAGCCAGAGGCTGCCCCCTCTTGCTGTCAGACAACAGCTGCCCGGTAACGGGGGGTACCGTTTTGCCCTAACCTTTCGGCTTCAGGCAAAAAACTCCGGGACGGGTTCAGGGGGGAAACAGGTTGACCTTGCAGTCCGGGGGTCAACTCCCTGGACAGTTTCCATAGCCCTTACTATTTCCCTTCATCGCCTTTTTCTCCTCAATTCATGTTTAATTGTAGCCCAAGGGGGGTGCCTTGTCAATTCCCGCCGTGGAGGTAATAGTAGACCGACCAGAGTTTCGTTCACAGAAGTTTAATCGTTTGAAAATAATATTGCAAAAGGTGGGTATCCCTGAGATATTATGGGTTTGGAAGAAAAACCAAATACCTCAGAAAGGAGACCCACC
>DUTA01000025.1 GCA_012842325.1 Bacillota bacterium
CCCGGCCCTCCTGCCCCAGGAACACCCCCTGGCCAGGGTGGATGGCGTCTACAATGCCGTCTTGCTTGAGGGCCGGGCCGTGGGGACCCTGATGTTCTACGGTGCAGGGGCAGGGCAGATGCCGACGGGGAGTGCCGTGGTGGGGGACGTGCTTGCCGCCGCCCGGAATCTGGCGACGGGGGCCCGGGGAATTAACGCCACGGGTTTTGCCCGGGCAGGGGAAATTGTCCCCATGGAGGAGGTGGAGACCAGGTATTACCTGCGCCTCCGGGTTGCCCCCGAACCGGGGATTATGAAGATCGTGACCGGCTGCTGCAGCGCCGGCGGGGTGGAGCCGGCTTCCCTGAAGGTGAAGGACTGGGGGGCGGAGAGCGCCCAGTTGCATATCACAACCCAGCGGGCCAGGGAAGGGGCCTTCCGCCGGGTTTTGGCCTCCCTGGTCCGGGAACCCCAGATTTTTACCGTCGAGGTGGCTCTGCCCATTGAGGGGGAAGGGTAAGTTGCCGCCTGGCCACCGGCAGCTTGACTGCCGGTGGCCCTGGAGTTATAATGAAGGCGAACTGACTGCTGGGTCGGATCGGAAGGGGGCGGCGGTATGGAAGCTACCGGCACCCAGGCAGGCAAGGAAAAACAGATCCTGGCTGCTGCCCGCCGGATTTTTGCCACTACCGGCTATTACCAGGCCCGGGTGGAGGATATCGCCCGGGAAGCGGGGATTGGGAAGGGCACGGTGTACGAGTATTTTACCAGCAAGGAAGAGCTCTACCTGCAAATGCTCCTGGAAATAGCCGACAGTTATGCCAGTGGTTTGGCAGAAGTCATCGGCCGGCCGGGGGATCTCAGGGAGAAACTGCTGGGCATTGGCCGGCACCTGCGGGATTTTTTGCAGGAGCACGGACAGCTGGCCCGGATGTTCCTGCAGGATCCGGGGCCGGTAAACAGGAAGCTCCAGGATCACCTGCTGCAGATACGAAGGGAGACGGTGCAGCAGGTGGAGAAGCTGCTGGCCGCAGGGGCGGCAGCCGGGCACATGCGCCCGGTGGATACCGGCGTGGCGGCCCGCTTTTTCCTGGGCGGTTTGGCGGGGGTCCTCCTGCCCGGCCTCATTGAGGAGCTGGCCCCGCCGGAGGCCCTGGCCATGACGGTGGATATCTTTCTCCAGGGAATCGATAGCAGTTAACTGTTTACAGTGTATAATTAACAGTTGGGCCTGTTCAGGCAGGAAACGGGGGCGGTCGCGGACCGCCTGTTTGTCAATTGTCCACTGTAAGCTGTTAACTGTTTAAAGGAGTTTTTCCTTTTTTTGGAGAAGTTACCTCGTGGGGGAGACGGAGGATATCCAGTGGAGGTAGAAAGATGAAAGGGGCAAGGGGAGCGAAGAAAACAATAGGTGTTCTCCTGATTTGCCTTTTTCTCCTCGGCTGGCCGGCCGGGAGGGCGGAAGCCCAGGTGGGCGGGGAGCAAGCCCTGGCCCGGCTCCAGGAACTTTTCTACCTGATCCGGACCAATTATGCCGGGCAGGTGGAGGAGGAAGAACTGTGGGAGGGCGCCTTGAGGGGCATGGTGGAAGCCCTGGGCGATCCCTACTCGACTTACCTCAGCCGGGAGGAATTGGCCGACTTTACCGCTGATCTGACGGGTACCTTTGGCGGTATCGGTGTTGTTATTACCAATGTCCAGGGAGCAATTGTTGTGGTGTCCCCCATCCAGGGGACACCGGCGGCCCGCTCCGGCCTCATGACGGGGGACCAGATTGTGGCCGTCGACGGGGTAGATGTACGGGATTTGTCGTCGGACAGAGTCACAGATATGCTGCGGGGGGAACCGGGCAGCCGGGTGGAACTGACGGTCCGCCGGGGGGCAGAGGAGTTTAAGGTGACTTTGACCAGGGAACTGATCGAGGTTAACCCGGTGGCGGGGCAGATGCTGCCCGATGGCATCGGCTATATCAGGATCGCCTCCTTTAATGAGCATACGGAGCGCAGGCTCCTGGAGACCCTGCGGCAGCTGGAGGGGCAGGGGCTGAAGGCGGTTATCCTGGACCTGCGCAACAATCCCGGGGGTTTCTTTTCCCAGGCCCTGGCGGTGCTGCGGCAGTTTGCCCCCCGGGGGCCCATCCTGCAATTGGTGGAAGGAGATGGGAAAAGCCAGGTCTTCTATTCCTATCAGGACAACAGGCGCTGGCCCCTGGTGATCCTGATCAACGGGGGCAGTGCCAGCGCGGCGGAGTTTGTCGCCGCCTCCCTCCGGGAACTGGGTGCGGCGACCCTGGTGGGAACGCCTTCCTTCGGGAAGGGTACAGCCCAGGCCATCATTCCCCTCCAGGGCGGCGCGGCGGTGAAGCTGACTTCCTCCCGCTACCTTACCCCCCGGGGGAACCCCATACCCCAGGAGGGCCTGCAGCCCGATGTGCTGGTCTACCAGGCCACCGGCGGGGGAGAACCCCTCCGGCTGCAGCGGGTCCTTTCCCGGGGTCTGGGAGGCTTGGACGTGGCCCGGCTCCAGGAGGCCCTGGGGGCCCTGGGTTATTTCCGCGGCCGGGTAGACGGGATCTTTGGCGCCGAAACAGAGGCGGCCGTGCGCTCTTTCCAGGCCGCAATGGGGCTGCCGGAAACCGGGGTGGTGGACGGGGAAACGGCCGCGGCCCTGGACCAGCTGCTGAGAAGGACCGGCAGCAGCCGGGATCTCCAGCTGGAACGGGCTCTCCAGATCTTGCGGGAGAGAATCGGTAATTAATCTTTTGTCAGTTTGCCGGCCGGGGAAAGCCCGGCCCGGTTTTTTTCCGCTATGCCCCTTTGTTTATCCCATACAGGAGGGTCAGGCGGGTGGCGTGTTCCTGCTCATCCACCATGATGGCAAAGATCCTGTCCCGGATCCCGCTGTTAAAGGTAGATAAATACAGGTTCCGGTACTGTTCCACCGCCTTCAATTGGTCCCCTGCTGCCTGCCGCAGGCCTTCCAGATAGGAGGGCAGTTCCGGTGTTTCCACAGGAAAGGTCACGGGCGGGCGGCCTGTTAAATCCAAGTAGAGCCGGCTCAAGGTCCGGGCGTGTTCCTCTTCATCTTCCCGGATATGCTGGATGTCTGCCCGGTCCGGGCCCGGGGCCAAATCCAGCAGGGCCTGGTAATAGGAAGCGGCTTCCAGTTCCTCCTGCAGGGCCTGCTGGAGGTCATGAATGAACTGGTAGTAGTTGCGAAACATTTCTTCACCCCTTCTGGCAGGTTCTCTTCAATCCCATGGCTGCCCCTCTCCTGTTTTAAAGATAAAAGCTTTTTTGGGAACTTATCCCGGCAGCCGGGCGTCTATAAGAGAAAAGGAACCTGCCTGATTTTGCCAGCCGCCGGCGCGGGGAGGCTTTTTCCCCCTTCCTTTACATACTATGCGGGGCGGGGAGCTTCGTGTTCACCCTGCGGGGGAAAGGGCGGCCGGCATTTGGCTCCGGGAAAATTGTCGGCCCGGCAGGAATTTGTTTCTCCAGAGAGAAAATCTCCCTGGAAAGGTCAAATTTTACAGGAGATCTTAAGGAGGCTGATAAGAGTGGGTGGTGGGAGAAGGGTCCTGATCTGGTGCCTGGTCTTGGCGCTCCTCCTGGGTAGCGGCGGAGGGGTGCTGGCGGCGCCGAAATTCTCCGATATGGAAGGTCACTGGGCCCAGGAAGCGGTGGAAAAACTGGCGGAAATGGGACTGTTGCAGGGTTACGGTGATGGGACCTTTCGACCCCAGAACCCCATCACCCGGGGGCAGTTCGTCAGGCTGCTGGTGGTAGCTGCCGGGATACCCCAGGAGGTGAAGTATCCCCCGACCTTCAGTGATGTAGGTATAACGGATCCCCTGTACAGCTACGTGGAAGCGGCGGCCCGGGCCGGCATTGTCAGCGGGGACGGCGGCCGGTTTCTGCCCAACCAGTTCCTCAACCGGGAACAGCTGGCGGTGATGGTCATCAAGGCCCTGGGCGAGGAAAAAAAGGAAGTATCGGCCAGTGTCCTGGCTTCCTTCAGCGATGCCAGCAGCATCAGCAGCTGGGCCCTCAGCGCCGTGGCCAGGGCGGTGGAACTGGGGATCTTGCGGGGACGGGACGGCCGCTTTGACCCCAAGGCTATCACCACCAGGGCGGAGGCGGCCGCGGTGATCTGGAATATCTGGCTCAAAGAGCGGGGGGAGGAACCACAAACCGGCCCGGAGGAGGAACCCCTCCCCGACACGGAGGACAGAGACAGGGGTACCACCGGTGATTCCCTGGCGGTTATCTCACCCACCAAGTTGGAGCTTACCTTCAGCCGCCCTGTGGATACCAAAGCCCTGAAGCCGGGCCAGACGGGCAATTTCACTCTGCTGGAGCGGAATACGGCTTTTTCCCCGGGGCCTGTGCAGAAGGTGGACGCCCTCAGCAACACCCAGGTGATTCTGACGGTGCCGGAGCTCTACCGGGACCGGGAATATACCCTCCTGGTCCGGGATGTCCGTACCCCTGCAGGCCTGCGCCTCAGCAGTGAACCCCTGGCCTTCCACTTTAAAGTGGATGTGGGGCGGGAGACACCCAAATACACCTGGAGCGACTTCCCCCCGGAAATCACAGGGGTGAGGCATCTTTCCGGCCCGGCCGACAAAGTGGAGGTCCTGTTCTCCAGCCGGGTGAAACCGGAAACGGCGGAAAGAACGAGGAATTACGAGATCACCCTGGCGGAGGATCTGAGCCGGAAAATAGATATTGAGAAGGCCACCCTGGAAGAGGACGGCATGACCGTTACCCTGACCCTGGGGGAAGTGCTGCATTATGATGAAGGGTACCGGCTTTTCGTCAGTGGTGTCGAGGACTACAACGGGCGGAAGATGGTGCCCCAGGCCGAATACTTCCGGCTGGGCACGGCAGCCGATGAAGACCGGGGAGACAGGATAAGCATTCGCACCCTTTCGGCCCGGGAAATTGAAATTGTCTTTCCCCAGCGGGTCCGCAACCAGTTCCAGCCGTCCAATTACGGGGTAGTGGAGGTTTCCACCGGGGCCGTCCTGCCCGTGGCCGCGGTGGAGGAGGGAAGCCGAGCC
>DUTA01000026.1 GCA_012842325.1 Bacillota bacterium
ACGGCTGGCTGCATAATGCTAAAGGGACCGGGGGGCAGGAAGAGAAGGACCAGGACGGAAAACAACCCCGGGACCGGCATGATCCGTCACAAAGCCCGCCTCTCCCTGCATATGATAACAGGGGAATACAGCGGGAAAAAAAGGTTCCCAACAAGGGAGGGATAGAAATGATGGAAGAGGTACAACCGGCAGCCCTTCGCAACACCGCCGAGGAAGGGCCAGGGCCGGAAACTGGGCCTGTGGGCCCTGCAGTCCTCCGCTATGGAGCCGACATAGCAGAAACTGAAGCAGGGGCGGCACCTGAACCCCCGGGGGAAGAAACAAAGCCCTCTGCCCCCCAGGCAGATGAAGGGGAAACTCCCCCTACCCGACAGGCCGCAGCGCCAAAAAGGACAAAACCGACCCCCTATTACCGGCTTCCCAGCAGCAAAGGGCCGGGGAATAAGAAAGGAAGTGATCTGATGGCCGGCAGAAAAGTAACCCTCAAGGTGGAAGATTTGCTGCGGGCAGGGCGCAGTCATTTTGAGATCCCCAAATCAAAGCAGGAGGCCCTCAAAAAGAAGGCCTCCCGGCGGGGTGGTTGAATTTATCTCCCCCGACCGGTACGGACGCAGAAGCAGAAATCCCGGTGCACAGGTTAACCAATTGCCAGGGGACAGGCGTCCTTTCCGGTGCCTGTCCCCTCACCCTTCCACCCTATTTTTTTGCCACTGCCTTCCTGGCGGCTTCGACAATATCGGCCGCAGTCAAGCCGTACTTTTTCAACAAGTCCGCCGGGGAGCCCGATTCCCCAAAGGTGTCCCTGATGCCGACCCTGATGATGGGAACGGGATATTCCTCGGCCAGTACTTCGGCCACAGCACTGCCCAGGCCGCCGATGATATTGTGTTCCTCGGCGGTGACCAGAGCCCCCGTCTCCCGGGCTGCTTTAACCAGGGCCTCGGTGTCAATGGGCTTGATGGTAGACATGTTCAGGACCCGGGCCTCCACCCCTTCACCGGCCAGGGTCTCGGCCGCCGCCAGGGCTTCGCCCACCATGTACCCGCAGGCCACTATGGTTACATCCTGCCCTTCCCGGAGCAGGGCAGCTTTACCAATTGCAAACCGGTAATTATCGTCAAAGATCACCGGCACCTTGGGGCGGCCCAGGCGCAGGTAAACCGGTCCCTTGTAGGCGGCCGCCGCCTGGACGGCCAGGCGGGTCTCCACCCCATCGGCGGGGACGATGACCGTCATCCCGGGGAGGGCCCGCATGAGGGCAATGTCCTCCACCGACTGGTGGGAGGCACCGTCTTCCCCCACGGTGAGCCCGGCATGGGTGGCGGCAATCTTCACATTGAGCCGGGGATAGCAGACGGAGTTCCGCACCTGGTCAAAGGCCCTGCCGGTGGCAAAGACGGCGAAGGTGCTGGCAAAGGGGATTTTCCCTGCCGCTGCCAGGCCGGCGGCGGTGCCAATCATATTGGCTTCGGCAATCCCCATGTCAAAAAACCGCTCGGGAAACTCCTTGGCAAAAACATCGGTCTTGGTAGATTTGGACAGGTCCGCGTCCAGGACCACAATATCAGGATTAGTTCTACCCAACTCTGCCAGGGCCTTGCCATAGGCATCACGGGTAGCAATTTTTTCCGTCACTGGAATTCCTCCCTTCTTGCCTCCACTGGCTGTATTTCCTAGGCCAACTCAGCCAGGGCCTGCTCCGCCTGTTCTTTGCTGGGAGCATTGCCGTGCCAGCCCACCTGGTTTTCCATGAAGGACACACCCTTGCCCTTGACAGTATGGGCAATAATCATGGTCGGCTTGCCCCTGGTAGCCTTGGCCTTTTCTACGGCCGCGAGGATTTCCTCGAAATTATGGCCGTCAATGGTCAGGACATTCCAGCCGAAGGCGGCCCATTTTTCCGCCAGGGGTTCGGGATTCATAACCTCCCGGATGGGGCCATCGATCTGCAGGCCGTTGAAATCAAGGAAGGCCGTTAAATTGTCCAGCTTGTAGTGGGCTGCCGCCATGGCCGCTTCCCAGATCATACCCTCCTGGATTTCACCATCGCCCAAAATAACATAAACCCGGTAATCCTTCTTATCCAGCTTTCCTGCCAGGGCCATGCCGTTGGCGGCCGCCAGCCCCTGGCCCAGGGACCCGGTGGACATCTCCACACCGGGGGTCTTCTTCATATCGGGGTGCCCCTGAAGGCGGCTGTTGATCTTCCGCAGGGTCATCAGTTCTTCCACGGGGAAAAAGCCCCGCTCGGCCAGGGCCGCATACAGAACCGGGCAGGCGTGGCCTTTGGACAGGACCAGCCGGTCCCGGTCCTCCCAGTCGGGCCGGGCCGGATCTACTCTCATCACTTGAAAGTAGAGGGCCGTGACAATATCGGCGATGGATAGAGATCCCCCCGGATGACCCGATCCGGCTTCAGCCAGCATGCTCACAATGTGGCGCCGGATCCTCTTGGCCTTGTCCTCCAGCATTGCTTTGGTTTCTGGCGCAAGCTCCATCTTATTTCCTCCTTTTCTTTTATTAGCCAAAATCAGAACCGCTGCCAATGCCAGCCTGCATTGATTTTAATGCCAACTCGCATCTTTCTTCCCTTTTCCGCCGGGTAAAAAAGCCGCCGGGCAAGGTCGGGAAGCAGGCAGCCTGACAGCCTTTTTCTTGGCCCATATCCAGGCCATAAGTTATGATATGCAAAGATCGTGCCTTTTACCGCAGGACCAAAAAAATAACGCCGCTCCCCCTCAAGACCTGCCCTGAACCAGAACCTTTACCGCAAAGCGGGGCAGGGCAAGCATCCGGAATAGCCTCTGGGGCTGGGTAAGGAAGCGGTACAGCCACTCCAGGCCCAGGCGGCACATCCAGCCGGGAGCCCGGCAGACTCTCCCGGCAAAGACATCGAGGCTCCCGCCGACGCCGATGGCCACCGCCGCTCCCAGCCGCTGCCGGTGGCGGTAGATCCATTTTTCCTGTTTGGGCATCCCCAAACCCACCAGCAAAAGATGGGGCCTGGCGGCGGCGACTGCGGCCACCACCCCTTCCTCTTCCTCCGGGCTGAAGTAGCCGTGCTGCACCCCGGCGATGACAAGGCCCGGGTATTTTGCTTCCAGGCACCGGGCCGCCTCGGCCGCCACTCCCGGGGCCCCGCCCAGAAGGTAAACCCGGTAACCCCGCTGGGCTGCCAGGGCCACCAGCCGTTCCGCCAGTTCTACCCCCGGCACCCGTTCCGGGAGAGGATTTCCCTGCCGCCGGGCCGCCCAGACAATCCCGATGCCGTCGGCAACTACCAGGCGGGCTTCCCGGAGGATTGCCATTAGCTCCCTGTCCTCCCCGGCCTTCATCACCGTTTCCGGATTGGCCGTCACTATCTGGTGACACTCCTCCCCCTCCAGCCAGGAGGCAATTGTTTTCACCGCCTCCTCCATTCCCAGGGGATCAAAGGGAACACCCAAAACCTCAATCCTGCCTGCAGCCACTTCCTTCACCTCCCCAGCAGCCGGGCCACCAGGCGGCCGTTCTCCTGGGCCCGCTCCACCAGTTCCCTGCCCTTCTCCCGCAGGCGGGCTCCCCGCTCTTTGCGTTCCTGCCAGGCGGCCTGGACACAGCTCTGCAGGGAAGCGGGGGTCAGATCGGCAACAGTTCCCGCCGCCGGCTGTTCCACCTGCTGGAGGAAATCGGCCACCTTGGGGTCATAGATGATCCCCACCATGGGCACCCCCTGGACGGCGGCGAAGATCAGGGCATGGAGGCGCATGCCGATTACCAGATCCATCTTGCCCGTCACGGCCAGGAATTCCTGGGCCGAATACCTGCCCTCCAGGATGACGGAGGGCTCCTTCATCAGGGCCGCCACTTCCCGGGCGACCGGCAGGTCCACCTGCCACTGGAGGGGCAGGAAGACGATCTGCGCCCCGCAGGCCGCCGCCAGCCAGTCGGCCGTCCGGGCCACGGCTTCCTTGTAGCCCCGGTAATCCCGCCACCGGCGCAGGGAAATGCCGGCCAGGGGGCGGTCCAGGTCAGCCCCCTCCCGGGCCAGAATTGCTTCGGCCCGGGCCGCCGGTGCCGGTTCCAGGCAGAAAACCTGGTCGGCCGTCACATGGATGGGGGGCCTTCGCACCCCCAGTTCCAGCAGGGTTTCCCGGGAACCCGCCTCCCGGACGGTGATGAGATCGACCCGGTTGGCGATGAAACCGGTGAGCAGCCGGTTCCAGGGCCGCTGGATGGGCCCCACCCCCTGCCCAAAGAACATGACCCTGGTGCCGCAGAGCTTGGCCAGGGCCACGATGCCCAGGTAGTACATGAGGGAGCGGGAACTGGTGACATCCTGGAGGATGCTGCCCCCGCCGCTGAGCAGGAGATCGGCCTGGCGCAGGGCGCCAATGATACCCACAAGATCGGTCCTGCCCACCGCCTTAACCTGGTGCTGGGCTGCCGTCTGGAGCGGGTTGCCGGAAATGACCGTCAGCTGTATTTGGGGCACAAAGCGCCGCAGCGATCCCACCATGGAGGTAAGGATGGCCTCATCTCCGGCATTGTTGAAACCAAAATAGCCGGAGATTACCACCCGGGGCGGACGATCCTGATGGGTTTTTTCCCTTTTGTAAGGGCCCATACCGATACCCCCGTTAACAATTGACAGTTAACAATTGACAATTGTTATCAGTTGTTTATTGCTCCTTTCGAATTTCGAACCTCGAACCTCGTATTTCGAAAAGGGCCAGGGTTATGCCCACAATAATCCAGAACATGATAATAATCTTGGGCAGATAGAGGACGCTTTCAAAGAGGCCGAAGACCAAGATCCCGGCCAGGGAAGAAACGGCAGCCACCAGCATGGTCCGGTCAAAGGGGTGCCCTTCCCCCAAGATCCGCCTCACGGCCCCCTTCAGGATGCTCCCCAGGTAAAGGAGCAGGGCAGCCAGCCCGAAGAGGCCCGTCTCCACCGCCACCTGCAGGTAGGTGTTGTGGGAATGGTAAGGAAACTTGCTCCGGTCAAAGGCAAAATAGGGATACAGGAAGCGGAAAGCCCGGTGCCCCAGGCCAACCCCCGTGGCCCAGAAGCTGCGGATCATTACCAGGGTCTCCTGCCAGACCATAAGCCGGTGGGCATTGGAAGAATCCTTTAAGGAAAAAATGGAAAGCAGCCGCTGGAGGAGAACATCGGATTTGAGGAGCACAGGCAGGGACAGAAGCCCTAGCCCCAAACCCACCAGGAGTAAACGCCTGTCCAGGAGAATAGCGAAAACTGCCACCCCGGCGGCAAAGGCCAGCCAGCCGGAACGGGACATGGTCAGGATCAGGCAGAGGACCTGCAGGGCCGTGGCCCCGCCGTAGAGGAGCCGCTGGCCCCAATCCCGGTGATACCAGGCGAGGCCAATGCTGAAGGGCAGGACAAAGACCAGGTATTCCGCCAGCACATTGGGGTTGCCAAAGGTGGAGTAGGCCCTGGTGGTCAGTTCGGGATGCATTTCGGCATCGACCCAGCCCGACTCCCCGGGCATCCCAATGTAATAGCCGTAAATCCCGTACAGGGATACCAGGACGGCCGCCAGCACCATGGCCATGAGGAAGAGCTTAAGGCGGCGGCGCCGGGTAAGGCTGCTGGTCAGGGCCAGGACAATGCCCCCACCCAGGCAGTGGAGCAGAAACTCCAGCAGGCTGTACCCCAGGGTAATGGAACTGACCGCACTGAAAAAGAAGAGGGCCAGGAAGAGGTACAGGAAGGGATTAGCCGGCACCCGCAGCGGCAGTTTCCTATCCCAGAGGGACCGCAGGAGAAAGGACCCCAGCACCAGGGCCAGGAGCATGGTATAGGCCAGGTTGGGCAAAAAAGGCAGGGCAAGGGGAAGCAACAGGAGGCCGAGGAAGTAATGGCCGGCCAGCACCACCACCGCCCCCAGGACCAGGAGCAGTTTTGCCACCTCCAGGGGGGGAAACCACAAGAATAAAAGCCCGATAGCAACGCCGGCCAGAATGCCCGGCGGCTGGATTCTTTGTTCCCCGGACCAGACAAGTTTCACTGCCCCCACCTCCCCCACTCATCGACAGCCGTCAGCTTCGTCCAGAGCCTGGCCGTCAGGCTATGGCGCCAGATCTCCCGGCTCCGGGGCCAGAACCGGGCGGCAGTAACTGAGAGTACGACCAGAAGGACCGCCGCCGGCCACCAGGAACCACCGCGCACCGCGGCGCCGGCCAGCAGGGTCAGGCCCAGGCCCAGGAGGAGAGAACAGACAAAACCTGCAGTGCCCGGGTTTTCACCGGAGAGGACGTCCAGGGCTTTACTGTCGGCAGCGGCTGCCGCCAGCCGGTTTTTTATTCCCTGCACCAGGCCGGTGATGAAACGGACCCCGCCCTGCACCAGGCGGCCAAAGGCGCTTTCCTGCAGCCAGCCGGGGCCGTCCCCCAGCAGGAAACCAATTATTATGCTGCCCGAGGCGATCCTGCCCCCCCGGGCTCCCAGGGCATAAATGAGCCGGCGGGTAAAACTTCCGCGCCAGATTTTTATGAGCACACTACTTTCCAGCACGCCTACCACCTTTTCAATTGACAGTTGACAATGGACAATTGACAATTATTCATATTCGTTTCCGGCAACGGACACTGATTACCACCGCAAATACGTCTGGCCTCACCGGCCTAATCCAGTACTTCCAGGCCAAAAACCACCGTCTCCACCTGGTAGGTCCGGGTCCGGATGGTGGGGGTCAGGCCGATGCGGACCTGCTGGCCGGTTATCTGGATATACTCCTCCGACACCTCCGCCGGCGATTCCAGGGTGAGGTAGATGTCATAGCGGCCGGGCACCTCGGCCTCCACCAGCTTCCCGTCTGCCGTCGGCACCACTTCCTTGGCAGGCACAACCTTGATATCGGTAATGGTCCCAAAATAACCGTTGCTGTTCTTCTCGTAGACCCGGTCGCCCAGGGCGATGGCATCCACCGTCGGCTGCCTCACCCCCTCCACCACCAGCTCGACCCGGACGGTTTTCGGTTCCGGCTGGTAGGAGGGATTCACATAGAGAAACTTGTAGGCACCAAAGGCCAGCACCAGGCCAAAGACCAGCACCACAGCCAGGTCGATAATATTCACCAGGCCGAACAGGCGTCCCTTTTCATCCAGCATAGACATCTACCTCCTTGTCCCCGCGGCAAGTATCTCTTTATAGATAGCAATGTGGGCTGCAGCCATCTTCGCCGTGGAAAAATTGTCCCTGACATGGGCATAAAACCTCTCCCCCACCTGCCGGCGCAGCTCGCCGTCACCCAGGAGCCGGTTCAGGATCCGGGCCAGGGCCCGGCTGTCCCCGGGGGTAAAGAGGAAGCCGTTCTCCCCGTCCACAATCAGCTCCGGTATCCCCCCCACCCGGGTCGCCACCGTCGGCAGCCTGTAGAGGGCCCCTTCCAGAAGGACATAGGGGAAACTCTCGCTCCTGGAGGTGAGGACATTGATATCGATGGCGTTGAAATAATTGCCGGGCTCCGCAACATAGCCGATAAAATGGACGGCCCCCTCAATTCCCAGCTTCCGGGCCTTCTGCAAAAGGTTGCTGCCCTCGGCCCCATCCCCGGCAATGATGAAGCGGGTTTCCGGGAACTTTTCCAGGACCGCCGGCACCGCCTCCAGGAGAACGGCCTGGTCCTTCACCGGGTGAAGCCTTCCCATGGTACCCACCAGGGGGGCGCCAGGGGGCACAGTCACCCCGGCCCGGGCGAGGAAGGCCTCCTTGGCCAGGGAAGGCACCGGGTTTTGGGAAAGGTCGATGCCGTTGTAGACGGTAAAGATCCGGTCCCCGGGAAAGCCCCGGGCAATGAGCATCTGGCGGAAATGCTCGGAAACGGCCAGGTAGTAATCGAAGAAGCGCAGGGCCAATTTATTGAGGTTGGTGTAGACCAGCTGCTTGTAAAAATTCCCCAAAAAATCCAGCTCGTAATCGCTGTGGATAGTGGTCACCAGGGGGACCTTGAGCCACCTCTTCAAAAGGGCGGTGATGAAATTGGCCCGGGAGCCGTGGCTGTGGACAAGATCATAGCCCCCCTCCTCCACCACCTGCCTGAGCTTTCCCACCACACTTAAGTCATAGCGGCGCTCCTGGGGAAGCAGGCGGGCAGGAATACCCCCGGCCGCGGCCTCCCGGTAGACGGGACCATCCAGAAAGCAGAGGATATGGGCATCTATCTCGCCCTGCAGGGCCTGCAGCAGCCCCAGGATGTGGGATTTCCCTCCCCCGGTATCGCCGCCGCTGGTCACATGGAGTACCTTCACACTGCAACACCTCCGGCGAGGTCGACCCTATTACATTCGCTGGCAGTCCCCCGTATTCCTGCCTGTTCCCCATTATCCCCGAAATTGCCAATCCTAGACCAACCAAAATAGGGGACAACCCCTGCCCGGTTCAGTCAGGCAGGGGGATGTCCCCTTTTTCACCGGTACAGTAAAACCCCCTTACTGGATCCGGTAGCCTCCCCTGACCATCAGGATGGTGTCGGTTTCGGCCCTGACACCCCGCCCGTCATCCCGGGGGACAATCAGCAGGTGATTGGCCGGGACGACTTCTCCCCCAGCCAGATCCCTGCCCTGGGTGACGTCGCACAGTCCCCCCAGGGAGCTGGCAACGACAGTGGCCCGGCCGCCCCGCAGGATTATCTCCGTCCCGCCTTCGGCGATGAGACTCTGGCCCCCCTGCAGGTTCACCACTTCCAGCTTCAGGAACTTGTCCACATAGCTCTTGGCCACCAGGGGGTCAACCTCTGAACCCGGGGCCGAACCCTGGGCCAGGACAGCACCGCCCAGCAGGAAGCCCAGCAGCAGGGCTGCCAGGACAACCGGTCCAACCTGCTTCTTCGAAAACATAGACATCCTCCTCCCTGTCCAGGATTACCTGCATATTACACCGGGCCGGAGGAAAATCCTCCCTGGCCCCGGGCATTTTGGCGCAAATAGGCGAAGATGAAGGGGTCCAGGTTGCCGTCCATTACCCCTTCGGCATTCCCCACCTCCACCCCGGTCCGGTGGTCCTTCACCAGCTTGTAGGGCTGGAAGACGTAGGAGCGGATCTGACTTCCCCAGGCAATCTCCTGCTGCTCCCCCCGGAGCTGGTCCAGCTCCGATTCCCGGGCCCGCCGTTCCCGCTCAAAGAGGCGGGCCTGGAGGATCTTCATGGCCCGCGCCCGGTTGGCGTGCTGGGAGCGTTCCCCCTGGCAGGTGACCACGATCCCCGTGGGCAGGTGGGTAATCCGGACGGCCGAATCCGTCTTGTTCACATGCTGGCCCCCGGCCCCGCTGGCCCGGAAGGTATCGATCCGGAGGTCCTGGGGTTTGATCTCCACCTCCAGCTCATCATCCTTCACTTCGGGCAAAACCTCCACGGCGGCAAAGGAAGTGTGACGTCGCCCCGAGGCATCGAAGGGAGATATCCGCACCAGCCGGTGCACCCCCATCTCCCCCTTGAGATAGCCGTAGGCATTTTCGCCGCTGACCAGGATGGTGGCACTCTTCACCCCGGCCTCCTCCCCGGGGAGCAGGTCCAGGACCTCCACCTGAAAGCCGTTGTCCTCGGCCCAGCGGGTGTACATTCTAAGGAGCATCCCCACCCAGTCCTGGGCCTCGGTGCCGCCGGCACCGGCATGGAGGGCGACGATGGCATTATGGCCGTCATAATCCCCGTGGAGAAGGGCAGCCAGCTCCATTCTTTCCACCCGGGCCTGGAGGCCTTCCAGGGCGGCGGCCACCTCCCCCAGGGTTTCCTGGTCTCCTTCCTCTTCTCCCAGCTGGGCCAGCACTTCCAGCTCCTCCAGCTCCTTTTCCACCTGCCGGAAGCCCTGCACCGCGTCCCGGTGCCTGGTCAATTCCTGCATCACTTCCTGGGCGGCGGCCGGATCCTCCCAGAAGCCCGGCCGGGCCGCCTCTTCCTCCAGGGCGGCTATCCTTGCTTCTTTGCCGGCAATGTCAAAGGGACTCCCTCACTTCCGCGAGTTTTTCCTGAAGGCTCTGCAACAGGCGCTGCAAGTCCTCATAAAGGATCACTGGCACCACTCCTTTTCTCCTCAGTTCAGCCTAATTCTTCCTACCACAGCACTTCTTGTATTTCTTGCCGCTGCCGCAGGGACAGGGATCATTGCGGCCGATCTTCTTCCCCTCCCGGCGGACCGGCTGGGGCGGGGCCGCCTGGCCCCGGTTGGTGGCCACCGCCACCGGCTGCCTCTGCTCCT
>DUTA01000003.1 GCA_012842325.1 Bacillota bacterium
AATATTAAACCTGGTAGAGGATATTCTCATGATGCATTTTTTACTTCAAAAATATATCATGGGGTGACATTTTTACTGAATAAAGAAGACTAGTTTTAGGTGACATTTTCACTGATTATTGACAGGGAGCAGGGGTCCTTTTCAAGCCGGCAAAAACTCCAAAAACACCTGGTTGGCAAAGAAAAGCCCCTTTTTGGTCAGGCGAATGCCCCGGGGGACAACCTCGAGGAGTCCCTGCCGGGCCAGCTTTTCCAGGCTCCCGGCATAAACTTGAAATAGATCCTGCTGGAAACGTTTTTGAAAACGGCTCCGCTCCAGGCCCTGACACAGGCGCAGGCCCAGGATTACCGTTTCGGCCCGTTCCAGTTCCAGGCTTAATACTTCCCGGGTAGCCACAGGAACTCTCCCTTCATTCAGGGCTGCCAGATACTTTTCCAGGGAGGCTTCGTTGGCCCACCGGCTCCTTTTGCCGTCGTAGGAATGGGCACCCGGCCCCAGGCCCAGGTAGGGTTCATTGCGCCAGTAGGTCAGATTATGGCGGCATTCCCGCCCTCTCCTGGCAAAATTGGCGATTTCATACTGCCGGTAACCGGCAGCGGGGAGCATTTCCAGGGCCAGCTGGTACATGGCTGCATCCAGTTCTTCCGGCGGCGGTACCAGCTTTCCTTCCTCCCGCCAGCGGTGAAAGGGGGTGCCCTCTTCAAAGATCAGGTTATAGGTGGAGATATGTTCGGGGGCCAGGGCCAGGACGCCCTTGAGGGTCTCTTCCCACTGGGCCAGGGTTTGGCCCGGCAGGGCGAAAATAAGGTCAAAACCAATATTGTGAAAGCCTTCCCGGCGGAGGAGGTCGTAGGACCTGTAAACATCCTCCGTCCGGTGGATCCGTCCCAGCCGGGCCAGGTGTTCATCCTGCAGGGCCTGCACCCCCAGGCTGATCCTGTTTATGCCTGCCTCCTTGATGATCCTTAATTTTTCCCGGGAAATAGTCCCGGGATTACATTCCATGGTCCCTTCCTCGATTTGTTCTGCCGGGACATACCGGCTAATCAGGGCCAATAAAGCAGCCAGTTCCCGGGCACTGAGGCAGGAGGGGGTCCCGCCCCCGAAATAGAGGGTCTTCACCCTTTTCGCGGCCAGCCGCCGCGAATATAATTCCAGCTCCCTTTCCAAACCCTTCAGATACCTTTGGACCGGCTCCTGCCCGTAGGGAAAGGAGACAAAATCACAATAATAGCATTTTTGCCGGCAAAAGGGCACATGGATATAGAGGGCTATGTCCTGCACCTTTCTTCCCCTTCCTGCACAGACTGGACCTTCCGGGGCCAGGCCGTCACTTAACCCGCAGCACCGCCATAAAGGCTTCCTGGGGCACTTCCACATTCCCCACCTGTTTCATGCGCTTTTTTCCTTCCTTTTGCTTTTCCAACAATTTCCTCTTCCTGGTTACATCGCCCCCGTAGCATTTCTGCAGGACATCCTTGCGCAGGGCCCGCACCGTTTCCCTGGCAATGGCCCTGTTACCCACCACGGCCTGGATGGGGATATCGAACATATGCCTGGGGATCAGGCGGCGCAGTTTATCCACCAGCTCCCGGCCTCTGTAATAGGCCTGATCCCGGTGGGTTATGCAGGATAGGGCATCCACCACTTCGCCGTTGATGTAAATATCCAGCTTCACCAGCTTCGCTTCCCTGTGGCCCAGATAATCGTAGTCCAGGGAAGCATAACCCCGGGTGCGGGATTTAAGGAGATCAAAGAAGTCATAAATAATCTCACTCAAGGGCAAATCGTAGGTCAAGAGAACCCGGGTTTGGTCCATATATTCCATGTTCTGGAATTCCCCCCGCTTTTCCTGGCAGAGTTCCATGACCGGTCCGACGTAATCGCTGGGGACGATAATGGTCGCCCGGACAAAGGGCTCAGCCAGGGAGGCGATCTCCTGCTGGGGGGGGAATTTGACCGGGTTGTCGATGTATTCCACGGTCCCGTCGGTCTTGGTCACCTTGTACTTGACACTGGGGGCAGTAGTAATCAGCTCCAATTTATATTCCCGCTCCAGCCTCTCCCGGACGATCTCCATGTGCAAAAGGCCGAGGAAACCGCACCGGAAGCCAAAACCCAGGGCCGCCGAGTTTTCCGGTTCAAAAACCAGGGCGGCATCGTTAAGCTGCAGTTTTTCCAGGGCATCCCGCAGGTTCTGGTAATCGCTGCTTTCCACCGGGAAAAGGCCGCAGTAAACCATGGGAGTAACCCGCCTGTAGCCCGGCAGGGGGGAGGCAGCCCGGTTGTCGGCGTCGGTAATGGTATCGCCAACCCGGCAATCCTGCACGTTCTTCACCCCCGCCACTACATAGCCCACATCCCCGGCAGAAAGCTCAGCAACGGGGGCGGGTTCGGGGCGAAAGATCCCGACCTCGTCCACTTCAAAGACCTTGCCGCTGGCCATCATCTCAATACGCAGGCCGGGGCGAAGGCCGCCTTCGACTACCCGGACATAGGCAACAACCCCCCGGTAGGGATCATAGTGGGAATCAAAGATGAGGGCCCGGAGGGGAGCTGCCGGATTGCCCCGGGGAGGCGGTACCCTTGCCACTATGGCTTCCAAAATCTCGTCTATCCCCGCACCCGTCTTGGCGCTGGCCAAAATAGCCTGTTCTCCGTCCAGGCCCAGGACCTCTTCCAGCTCCCGCTTTACCTTCTCGGGGTCGGCGCTGGGAAGATCGATCTTATTGATGACCGGGATTATCTCCAGGTCGTGTTCCAGGGCCAGATAGACATTGGCCAGGGTTTGGGCTTCCAGCCCCTGGGAGGCATCAATAACAAGAATGGCCCCCTCACAGGCGGCCAAGCTTCGGGAAACCTCATAACTGAAATCCACATGCCCCGGGGTATCGATAAGATTGAGGGTATAAGTTTCCCCATTTCGGGCCTCATAGCGCAGGCAGACGGCCTTCATTTTTATGGTAATTCCCCGTTCCCTTTCCAGGTCCATGGAGTCTAAAACCTGCTCCACCATCTCCCGTTCAGAAAGGGCACCGGTTCGCTGCAGGATGCGGTCAGCCAGGGTGGATTTGCCGTGGTCAATATGGGCAATAATTGAGAAATTCCGGATCTTCTGCTGCCGTTCCATTTCCCGTCCAATCTTCCTTTCCTCTAACGCATATCTGCAACAATTATAACATCTTATTATAGCCCCGGCAACCAAGTCTTCGGGTTGCTCCCCTTTACTCCCAGTTTTGGTTCAACAGCGTTGCCAGCACATCGGCCAGGCACTCGGCCGCCCTGGCAACCTCCTCCATATTGTTTTCCACTCCCCCCAATTCCACCAGGATCATCCGGGGAGAAAGGTGCTGGTTGTACCGGGCCCGGCTGGTCCGCACTCCCCGGGAGAGTCCCGGATACATCTGTTCCATCCGCTGGCTTATTTGCTGGGCCAGCCGGTGGTTTTCCCGCCAGTTGGGATGCTCCAGGCCTAAACCATCGGTCCCGACCATAAAGAGGATACCGGCCATTTCTTCCCCTGCCACGGTGGCGGTAGTTATGCGTCGGGATTCCGCCGCTTCTGCATTGGGAGCATCCCGATGGAGATCGATTATCAACTCCAGATTGGGATACTCTTCCAGGAGGAGGGCCACCGTCCTGGCCGCCTGGCTGTAGGCCTCCCGGTGAAGGGCAAAATCGTGGGGGGTCTGATCGTGGAGAACGGGGATGCCTTTTTTCTTCAGCTCCAGGGCCAGGATACCCCCCGCCCGCACTATGCCCGAGACATCATCATAGATATGGGTTGTATTGTGGAGGGGAATATAGGTCTCGGAGGCATGGGTATGGAAAATGGCGATCCGGGGGTCACCGGCGGGCGGGCTGGGCGGTGGGGGTGGG
>DUTA01000133.1 GCA_012842325.1 Bacillota bacterium
GGACCAGCCTGCGGCCGGAACAGGGGATGTTTCTCCGGTGGTGCCTGCTGAGGGTTAGTTAATCTGCTTCCTTATTTTATATACCGGGTGTGGGGGGAGAAACCACTGCCTTAGGCAGGGACTTAATCAGAGGGATAGAATTAACCTGGGCCGGGACTCAAAGAGAGTCCCGGCCGTGGCCCGGTCCCTGCTTGACATAGATTGGGCCTAGTGCTAGAATATTGGAGTGTGTGTAAGATGCCCTCTGGCTCAGGTAACAATATGGGGGAAGGGGGTAAAGGGAATGCCGCTGGCTGAGCTGATGAAGGCAACTAAGAAAAGCGTGGGTTCCAAGCAGACCCGCAAGGCTATTGAAAAGGGCACTGCCCTGAAGGTCTATATAGCCAAAGATGCCGAAGCTCACGTTACCACTCCTATTATTGAGCTCTGCAACAGTCGGGGGGTAGAGATCGTTTACGTAAACAGTATGCGTGAACTGGGTAAAGCCTGTGGTATTCAGGTCGGGGCAGCTTCTGCCGCGGTCCTGGCCGAGTGAGTGTGTTTTTATAACCGATTATGGATTTAGCCGACAACTGGGTAAATAGCGCAAGGAAGGGGAAGGAGGTGTAGAGCAGGTGCCGACAGTCAGCCAACTGGTGAGAAGGGGCCGGCGCATGGTGGAGAAAAAGTCCCAGTCCCGCGCCCTCCAGGAGTCACCCCAAAAACGCGGCGTTTGCACCAGGGTGTTCACAACCACCCCCAAGAAGCCCAATTCCGCCCTGCGGAAAGTGGCCAGGGTAAGGCTTACCAACGGAATTGAGGTCACCGCCTATATTCCCGGCATTGGTCATAATCTGCAGGAGCACTCGGTAGTTCTGGTGCGGGGCGGCCGGGTCAAGGATTTGCCCGGGGTCAGGTATCATATCATCCGGGGGACCCTCGATGCGGCCGGTGTCCAGGATCGGATGCAGGGCCGGTCCAAATATGGTGTGAAGAAGCCGAAAAAATAGTGTCTCCTGGCGCCGATAATTTTGGTTAATTGTGGGAGAATAATGTCCTGGGAAAGGAGGGATGGGAATGCCGAGGAGGGGCCGAGTACCGCGGCGGGAAGTGCTTCCCGATCCGGTAACCAACAGCAAGCTGGTTACCAGGTTGATCAATAAAGTTATGCTTGATGGAAAGAGGAGCCTGGCGGCCAGGATCTGTTACGACGCCTTTGAGATCGTCCGGGGGAAAACCGGCAAGGACCCGGTGGAAGTTTTTGAACAGGCGCTGAAGAATGTCATGCCCCTGGTGGAAGTCCGGGCCCGCCGGGTAGGGGGTGCCAACTATCAGGTGCCCGTGGAAGTGAGGCCGGAAAGGCGGACTTCCCTGGGCCTGCGCTGGCTGGTGGAATTTGCCCGCAAGCGGGGCGAACATACCATGAAGGAAAGGTTGGCCGCGGAGATCATCGATGCGGCTAATGGCACCGGCGGCGCTGTGAAGAAGAAGGAAGATACCCACAGGATGGCAGAAGCCAACAAGGCCTTTGCCCATTACCGGTGGTAGAAAAACGGGGAATTGGTACCGTCTTATTAGCCTGTGTTTAGGGCAAGAAAGGAGGGAAGGCAATGACGAGGACTATTTCTTTGGAGAAAACGCGCAACATAGGGATCATGGCTCACATCGACGCTGGCAAAACGACCACTACGGAAAGAATTCTCTTCTATACGGGGCGGGTCCACAGAATGGGCGAAGTCCACGACGGAGCAGCGACCATGGACTGGATGGAACAGGAACAGGAACGGGGGATCACCATTACCTCTGCTGCTACCACCTGCCACTGGAAAGATCATCGCATCAACATTATTGACACGCCAGGCCACGTTGATTTCACAGTAGAAGTCGAGCGCTCCCTCCGGGTTTTGGATGGTGCCATTGCTGTGTTTTGTGCCAAAGGTGGGGTAGAACCCCAGTCGGAAACCGTCTGGCGGCAGGCCGACAAGTATCATGTCCCGCGGATTGCCTATGTAAATAAAATGGACATTATCGGAGCCGACTTTCACCGCTGTGTGGAGATGATGCGGGAAAGGCTTAAGGCCAATGCTGTGCCCGTCCAGCTTCCCATTGGCAGGGAGGAAAGTTTTGTCGGCATGGTTGATCTGGTTACCATGAGGGCGCGCCTGTATACCAGCGATGCCCTGGGCACCCAGATTGAAGAGACAGAGATCCCGGCCGAGATGCTGGAAGAGGCCAGGCGGTACCGGGAACTGCTCCTGGAAGCGGTGGCGGAACTTGATGATGAACTGATGCTAAAATACCTGGAGGGGGAAGAGATTTCTGTACCCGAGCTCAAGGCTGCCATCCGCAGGGCCACCCTGGCGGTAAAGATGGTTCCCGTCCTCTGCGGTTCTTCCTACAGGAACAAGGGGGTACAGCCCCTCCTGGATGCAGTGATCGACTATTTGCCCGCACCGACGGACATACCAGATATTAAAGGAATAAATCCCGTAACCGGGGAGGAAGAACACCGGGCAACCAGCGACGATGCCCCCTTTGCCGCTTTGGCCTTTAAGATTGCCACCGATCCATACGTGGGTAGATTGGCCTTTTTCCGGGTGTACTCGGGGATGTTGAAGGCGGGAAGCTATGTCTACAATGCCACCAAGGGCACCAGGGAGAGAATCGGCAGGCTCCTCAAGATGCATGCCAACCACCGGGAAGAAATCGATGCCGTTTATACGGGCGATATTGCCGCCGCCATCGGTTTTAAGAATGTGAGCACCGGTGATACCCTGTGCAGCGAAGAGCATCCAATCCTGCTGGAATCAATGCAGTTTCCTGAACCGGTTATTTCCGTGGCCATCGAGCCCAAAACCAAGGCGGACCAGGATAAGATGGCCATAGCCCTGGCCCGGCTGGCCGAAGAGGATCCCACCTTTAAGGTCCGTGTGGACCCGGACACCGGTCAGAGTATTATCGAAGGAATGGGAGAGCTCCACCTGGATATTATCGTCGACCGCCTCCTCCGGGAATTCAAAGTGGAGGCCAATGTGGGCAAACCCCAGGTGGCCTACAAAGAAACCATCACCAAGAAAGTTAAGGCGGAAGGGAAGTTCATCCGCCAGACCGGCGGCCGGGGCCAGTATGGTCACGTCTGGCTCCAGCTGGAACCCCTGGAAAGGGGAGCCGGCTTCCAATTTGAAAACAAGATTGTCGGCGGCGTTGTCCCCAAGGAGTATATCCCGGCTGTGGAAGCAGGGGTAAAGGCGGCCATGGAAACGGGAGCCCTGGCGGGTTATCCCCTGGTTGACATCAAGGTGACCCTCATTGATGGTTCCTACCACGATGTGGATTCTTCCGAAATAGCCTTTAAGGCCGCCGGTTCCATCGCCCTCAAGGAAGGGGCCAGCAAGGCGGAACCGGTGATTTTGGAACCCGTCATGAAGGTGGAGGTTCTGGTTCCCGATGAGTATATAGGGGATGTGATGGGAGACATCAACAGCCGCCGGGGGCGGATCGAGGGCATTGAACCCCGGGCAGGAGTCCAGGCCATCAGGGGTTATGTTCCCCTGGCCGAGATGTTCGGTTATGCCACGGATCTCCGTTCCCGGACCCAGGGCCGTGGCAACTACACCATGGAGTTTTCCCATTACGAGCCCCTGCCGAAGAATATTGCCGATGAATTGGTCAAGAAACACCTTTAATCCTTTCGGTCAGTCCCACTATAACCTGGCTGCTGGCCCTTGCAGACGGCCTGCAAATAAAACTATAATAACAAAAGCATAAATCCAAGGAGGATGAATCAGAATGGCCAAGCAAAAGTATGAACGGACAAAACCCCATGTGAACATTGGTACCATCGGTCACGTGGACCATGGGAAAACCACCCTTACCGCTGCTATTACCCGTTGTTTGAGCACAGCAGGAGGGGCAGAATTTATTCCCTTCGAAAAGA
>DUTA01000027.1 GCA_012842325.1 Bacillota bacterium
CCCGCCGGTTACAATAACGCCGTCGATGTTTTCCAGGATACGTGTCAGCGTGGCACTGCTCTGGACTATAGGTATGAGGAGGGGAATGGCGTCCACCTGCTCGACGGCCTGGCAGTAATCGGCGCTGACATGGAAAATTGTTTCCGGGGAGGTAGGTACCGGTCCCATACCACCCTTCTTTGTAAGGGCACAGGTAATACCGATGACAGGTTTCATTATTATCGCTCCTTACATCACAATTAAAAATATTGGGATAATGATATAAATAAAAAGTCACTCTATTATTATTATTCGGTATAGGGTAGTTTTATCCTTCCTTTTAAATAAAAAAAATCCCGGAAAAACAGCCGGGGTTCCGGAACATACCGGGCAAAGTATCGGGAGAAAAGCAAATGACAGATTCTTTGCTACTCCAGCAGAAGTGGTCCGTACTTGTAGGGACAAGTAAAGGATCCGGGTCCTACCTATCCCCTCTTCCTTACTGGAGGAGTCTTTTAGCGTGTTCTTCCACCATGTGCATGATTCTTTCCCTATCCAGGGTCCGCAGCTCTCCCTTTTCCACAACTATCTTGCCATTGATGATAACTGTATCGACGTCACTGCTCCTGGCGCTGTAGATCAGGGCGGAAAGGGGATTGAAACGGGGATAAAGATGGGGCTGGTGCCTGTTGACAAGGATTAAATCGGCCTTCATTCCCGCCCGTAAGCAGCCACACGTATCCTTTAAACCCAGGGCCGCGGCCCCATTGACCGTTGCCATTTTCAGGGCTTCGGCAGCCGGTATTACCGTTGGCTGGCCGGTATAACCCTTGTGGATAAGGGCGGCCAGGCGGGATTCTTCCAAAATATCCAGGTTATTGTTGCTGGCGGCACCGTCGGTACCAAGGGCAACGGAAACCCCTGCCTCCAGGAGCCGGGGAAGGGGGGCGATGCCGCTGGCCAGCTTAAGGTTACTGCCGGGATTATGGACTACATGAATATTGTTTTTGGCCAGAAGATGGATATCGGCCTGTTCCAGGTGGACGCAATGGGCAGCCAGGATGTGGACACCGCTGAGATCCTGCTGGCAGAGGTAGGCAACAGGTGACATCCCATACCGTGCTTTTATATCCTCTACTTCCCCCTCTGTTTCTGCCAGGTGGATATGGATGCCGACATCTAAATCCCGGGCAGCTGCCAGGGACTGGGCCAGGTATTCGGGGGGACAGGTATAGGGGGCATGGGGCCCGAGCATGGTGGTAATGCGCCCCCTGGCCGCCCCGTTCCACTCCTGACAAAAACTGATGGCTTCCCTCAGGCTGGCGGCGGCGTCGGGGTTGATGCCAATTATGCCCGGGGCAATGACTGCCCTGATGCCTGCTTCGGCCACCGCCTGGGCGATGGCATCGGGATAAAAGTACATATCGGCAAAGGCTGTGATACCAGCCAATAACATTTCGCCGATGGCCAGGAGAGTGCCCCAATAAACAGCCTCGGCCGACAGCCTGCTTTCCAGGGGCCAGATCCTGTTTTCCAGCCATTCCTGGAGGGCCAGATCATCGCCATAGCCGCGAAAGAGCACCATGGCAGCGTGGGTGTGGCTGTTTACCAGGCCCGGCAGGACTAATTTGTCTTCCGCTTTAATAATCTGCCGGGGTTTCCAGTTTGCTGGCAATTCCCCCCCTGCCGGTCCCACATACAGGATTTCCTCGCCCCTGATGGCGACAGCCCCGGGATCGAATATACGCTCCTCCTCGTCCACTGTAATTACCGTGCCTCCGGTGATCAAGAGATCCGCCATCCCTCTCCCCTCCTCGTGGTAACTGTTAAACTATCTTTCCCTTTGCGCCTTGAGGGCGGCAATCCTTTCCCTGTAGGGAGGCCGCAGAATCCCGTCCTCGGTGATGATAGCCGATATATACTGGGCCGGTGTAATGTCGAAAGCGGGGTTAAAGACAGCCACCCCTGCGGGGGCAATGGATTGCCCCATAATGCAGGTAACCTCCCGGGGGTCCCGCTCCTCTATGGGGATCTCCCTGCCGGTGGCGATCCGATAGTCAAAGGTGGAGAGGGGAGCCGCCACATAGAAGGGAACCCCGTTTTCCCGGGCCAAAACGGCCAGGCTGTAGGTACCGATTTTGTTGGCCACATCGCCGTTTCGGGCAATCCTGTCGGCACCTACGATGACCAGATCCACCATTTTTTGCTGGAGCAGGTAGCCGGCCATATTGTCGGTGATCAGGGTCACCGGTATGTTTTCCGCAAGCAACTCCCAGGCCGTCAACCGGGCACCCTGGAGCAAAGGCCTGGTTTCACAGGCATAGACCTGCTTGACCTTCCCGGCCCCATGGGCCGCCCGGATGACGCCCAGGGCGGTGCCATAACCGGCCGTAGCCAGGGCACCGGCGTTGCAGTGGGTCAGGACCCGGGCCGGGAAATGGAACAGCTGCCGGCCGTAAGCGCCTATTTGCCGGTTAATGGCCAAATCCTCGGCCAGCATATCTTCAGCCGCCTTTTCCAGTTTCCCTGCGATGGAGAAGGGATCTTGCTCGGCCATTTCTTCTGCTACCCGCATCAATTTTTCTAGGGCCCAAAAGAGGTTGACGGCCGTGGGACGGGTGGCAGCCAGCTCTGCGGCAATTTCCTGGAGGCGTTTCTGATAGTCCTGGCCTGGCAGATGGACATATTCCCTTGCCCCTAAAACCAGACCGAAGGCGGCCGCCAGGCCAATGGCTGGGGCTCCCCTTACCTGCATGGCCTTAATGGCCGCTGCCACCTCCCGGTAGGAGGTGCAAGCGATCCATTCCTCCCGGTGGGGAAGCCTGGTCTGGTCGATGAGGAGCAACCTTCCCTTTTCCCATTTGATGGGCTGCATAATTCCCTCGGCCTCCTATAGGAATGTATTTGCCTGCCGGCACCGGCAGCCGGGTTCACCCCTGAGGCGGGGCAGGGTATTCTGCAGGAGGAGCCACAGGTTTTGGGTGTTGGCCAGCTGGGAGGCAATTACTTCATCCTGGGATAAGGGCTTGGCATACAGACCGGCAGCATAATTGGTAACGATGGCAATGGTGGCATAACAGAGCCCCAGCTCCCTTGCCAGGATAGCCTCCGTCGCGCTGGTCATACCCACCACATCTCCACCCACCTGGGCATAGAACCTGATTTCCGCCGGGGTTTCAAACCGGGGGCCTTCCGTGCAGACGTAGACTCCTCCATCATGAAGGGAGTAGCCCGCCGGTGCAGATTCCAAAAGGAAACGGCGCAATTCGGGGCAGTAGGGTTCCGTCAAATCAGTATGGACAACAGGACTGCTCTTGCCGCCCTCAAAGAAGGTCAGAGGACGCTGCTTGGTAAAATCCAGGAACTGATCCACCAAAACCTGTTGGCCGGGGGACAAATCCCGGCGGAGGGAACCGACGGCTGCCGTTCCCAGTACCCGCTGAACTCCCAGCTCCTTCAGGGCCCAGATATTGGCCCGGTAGTTGATGCGATGGGGCGGGATAGAGTGATCGTGACCATGGCGGGCCAAAAAAGCAATGCCGATATCCTGGTAGAAGCCGGTTTCCAGGGAAACAACGCCATAGGGTGTCGCTACAGTAATGGTTTTCTTCTCCGTCAGAAAATCCAGGTCGTACACTCCGGTACCGCCGATGATGGCAATCTTGATCTCCATTCTTCACACCCCTTTGTGTTTTTTACAGGGTCAGTTTCCAATTCTTTACTTCTTCCAGGAGGGCGTAATTGGTCAGGTCAAAGTGTACCGGGGTTACCGAAACAAACCCTTTCCTGATGGCAGCAGTATCGATTTCCTCAAGATCATCATCCCGGTCTACCACTTCCCCCGACATCCAGTAATAGACCCTTCCCCAGGGGTCGAGGCGCTCTTCAAAGATGTTCTCGTATTCCCGAAAGCCCAGTTTGGTTACCTTTATGCCCCGCAATTCCTGGAGAGTTAAGGGGGGAATGTTGATATTCAAGAGGGTGCGGGAAGGCAGGGAGCGATCCTTTATCTGCTCTACGATGGTTTTGGTAACCTGGGCAGCGGTAGAGAAGGAGCAGGGGTTAAAGGTGGCTAAAGAAACGGCCAGGGAAGGGATATCGAGGAGAATCCCTTCGATAGCAGCCGAGACAGTTCCCGAGTACAGGATATCGGTACCCAGGTTTGGTCCCCGGTTGATCCCGGAAATGATCAGGTCGGGCGGTTCGGGCAGCAGGGCCTTTACCGCTATTTTGACGCAATCACTGGGGGTGCCGTTTACTGCCCACCCCTTGAGCTCCCCATCTCCCGCCGCCAGTTCCACCTCGTCCACCCGCAGGGGCTTATGCATGGTAATGGCATGCCCCGTGGCACTCCGCTCCCGATCGGGGGCGACTATGGTTATCCTGGCCACAGGCGTCAAGGCGCTGGCAAGGCTGGCTATGCCGGGGGCGTAAATACCATCGTCATTGGTCAAAAGAATATGCATTTAACTTACCTCCCAGGAGAACTTTTTACCGTATATAGATGGGATTGGAAAAAATCCAGGGATACAATCTTGCCCTCCCCTTTACCCGATATACTTCGACCCGGTAGATGCCTTCCCTGGCAGCGGGTATAACCAGGTGGTGGCAGTATTCTTCGCGGCAGGGCTTCCCGTTATGAATCAGCCTGACCAGGGCCATACTTGGTAGCTTTATTTCAAGGAAAACATTGGTGCTACCCGTTACTTCGTCCCCCATCAGGAAAAATCCTTCCCGGCTCCGAGCCAGAAAGGAGAAGCTCCGGGGGTCCCCCAGCAGATGCAAGCCCAGAAAAGAATTGCCCCTTTTTAAGCTGGCCAGGAGGAGCTCCCGGTCTTCCGGCTTTCTTTGCCAGGGGGTTCTGGTCAGGACATAGGTGCGGAGGGTGCGAAATAGTTTGTGGTAGGGGAACAGGACCAGGGAGAAGCTCCCGCAGGTTATTCTGACGCCGTGGGCATCCAGACCGCCGATGGCTGCCACGTGTCCCCTCCGATTCAAGCTGTCCCACCAGCCCAGGGTTTGGGGCGACGGTCCCTGGAGAAAAAGGAGGGGAAAAAAGTAGCCTGCCAGGGCACGGAACCGACTGGTCAGTTGGGCACCGAGATCGGAAAAATAGTTCCAGATTTCGATCCCGTCGTAGCCTGTGACGGAATAATCCTCCCAGGAAAAAGCAGGTATCTGAAAGAAACTGTTCCCCCTGTCATCGGGATGGGCAATAAAGCCGATTCCCCCCTGCTCCCTGGCGGCTTCGATATAATCCTGGGGATCATCCTGGAGCGGAACCGGTTTTTTCAGGTTTAAGGCGAGGTAATGGTTTTTTGGGGGGGATATCTCCTGACCAAAAAGGAGGAGGATATCACCGTACCAGCCCTCCCCCAGGACTTCCTGGGGAAGGAGGGTGTTGTGATCGGTTATTATTACATAATCGAGCTGGCAGCTGCGGGCTGCCCTCAATATTTCCTGCACCGAACCGGTTCCGTCGGAAAAGTGGGAATGGCAGTGGATAACACCGGTATAGGTATAATATGTTGCCCCTGACCTTTGAACCGCTACCCACCTCCTGCTCCTTCCCCTATCTTTCCTTGGGGGGAAAGGGATAATGCAGCGGGCGAGGGAAAAGAAGGAGAGGGTGGAAGAACCACCCCCTGCTGCAACCTCAGCCTTGTTCCTTTTCTTTTTGGGCCTGGGCGATTATGGCCTCTGCTGTCCGCGCCGGTACTTCTTCATAATGGTCGAAGGACATTTCAAAACTACCCCGGCCCTGGGTAAGGGAGCGGAGATCGATGGCGTACTTGGACAGTTCCGCCAGCGGGACCTGGGCTTTGATCAGTTGCATTCCGCCCTTGGGCTCCATCCCCAAAATGCGGCCCCGTTTGGCATTCAGGTCTCCGATGACATCACCCATGTAAGCCTCGGGGACCAGGACCTCCAGGTTCATGATGGGCTCCAGCAAGACCGGGTTGGCCTGTTCCATTCCTTTTTTAAAGGCTTGGATGGCAGCGATCTTGAAAGCCAGTTCCGAGGAATCGACGGTATGGTAAGAGCCGTCGTACAGGTTAACTTTAAAGTCGACGACGGGATAACCAGCCAGAATCCCCTCTTCCATAGCTTCCCGAATACCCTTTTCCACGGCGGGGATGTACTGTTTGGGTACGGCACCACCGAAAATACTCTCTTCGAAAATAAATCCTGACCCTTCCGGTAGGGGTGTCATCTCAATCCAAACATGACCGTACTGGCCGTGCCCGCCGGTCTGTTTCTTGTGCTTGCCTTCCACCTTGACGGCCTTGCGGAAGGTTTCCCGGTAGGGGACCTTGGGCGTCTTTGTTTCCACTTCAACACCAAATTTCCGTTTTAGGCGGTCTATGGTTACCTCCAGGTGGACATCCCCCATGCCGGAGAGAATGAGTTCCCTGGTTTCTGTCCGCTTCTCAATTTTCAGGGTGGGATCCTCTTCCACCAGCCGCGCCAGGCCTGTACTCAGTTTGTCTTCATCCCCCTGGGATTTGGCAAAGAGGGCCAGTGAATAGGAGGGATTGGGAAATTCAATGGGAGGCAGCAGGATGGGGTTGTCCCTTTCGCCCAGACTGTCCCCGGTACTGGTTTCCTGGAGCTTGGCCACAGCCCCAATATCGCCGGCCACAATCCGTTCTACACCTACCTGCTGTTTGCCCCGGGGGATGAAGAGCTGCCCGACCCGTTCCATCTTTTCCTTGTTCACGTTGTAGACCTGGCTGTCGGAGTTAAAAACCCCGGAATATACCCGGAAGTAGGTCAGCTTGCCGACAAAGGGGTCGGCCATGGTCTTAAAAACAAGGGCTGCCAGGGGTCCCTCGGCACTGGGCTCAATGGTAATCTCTTCCCCTGTTTTCTTGTTGGTAGCGACAATGGCTTCCACATCCTGGGGGGAAGGCAGACAGGCAATGATGGCATCCATTAAAGGCTGTACCCCAATATTGGCCAGGGCGGAACCACAGAGGACAGGAATAATGGTGCCGGCAATGGTACCGACCCGCAGTCCCCTGGTAATCTCTTCGGTGGTAAGGGTTTCCCCCTCCAGGTATTTCATTACCAGTTCGTCATCGGTTTCGGCTACGGCTTCGATGAGTTTTTCCCTGTAGCTTTCCGCCTCAGCCTGCAGCTCGGCCGGAATTTCCCCCACAGTGTAGTCCTTGCCCTTCTTTGGATCATAGAGGATGGCCTTCATGTTTACCAGGTCGATGACCCCGCGGAAATTGGCTTCACTGCCGATGGGCAGCTGCACGGCCACAGCCTTGTTGGACAGTTGTTCCTGCACCTGGGTTAAAGCCCGGTCGAAATTGGCATTTTCCCGGTCCAACTTGTTGATAAATACCAAACGGGGTAAATTGTACTCATCGGCATACTGCCAGACCTTTTCTGTGTGTACTTCAACCCCGGAAACGGCACAGACCAGGACCACCGCCCCGTCTACCACCCGGAGGGTACCCTTTACATCGCCGACAAAATCGGCATATCCGGGTGTATCGATGAGGTTTATTTTGTGATCCTGCCAGAGGCAGGGGGCCAGGGTGGCATTGATGGTTATTTTTCTCTTTATCTCATCGGGGTCATAATCAACGACAGAGGACCCGTCGTCCACACGACCCAGCCGGTCTGTTGCCCCGGAATTATAGAGCATTGCTTCCGTCAGGCTTGTTTTCCCAGCTCCGCCGTGGGAGATCAACCCCACGTTCCGCAATTGCCGAATATTATACTCTTTCACATTATCTCCCCCTTGTTGTGTTTCACTTTCTGCATCCTTGAAGGAAAGATATTCGCCTTCGGACGAAGTATTTCCTTCCCCCGGCAAGAAAATCGTCCGGGAAATAGGAATTTATCTTCCTGGGCCCCTACAAGGACGAAAATAAATCCCTGTGCTGTAAAAAGCTGCATAAAAGGTCGACTGAATTTTGCAAATCCCGGTAATCGATGATTTCTGCCGGGCTGTGGATGTAGCGGGTGGGCAGGGAAATTACGCCCGTCGGGATTCCTTCTCCGGTAAGATGGATAGAACCCGCATCGGTACCACCCCTTTCCAGTATCTCCAATTGGTAGGGTATGCCATGTAACCTGGCCGTTTCTTCCAGCAGATCCTTGACCCGGGGATGGCTGATAAAGGACCTGTCCTTTACTTTAATGGCCGGGCCCTTGCCCAGTTTGACGGCCATTACCGGAGCTTCCGGGGTATCGCCGGTCCGGGTCACATCCACAACCAGGGCCAGATCGGGCTGGAGCTGATAGGCGGCCGTCCGGGCTCCCCTTAAGCCCACCTCCTCCTGCACGGTAAAAACAAAATCTATCTGGTAATCGACAGGGGGCAGGTTCCGGATCACTTCCAGCAGCACGGTGCAGCTGGCCCGGTTGTCCAGGGCTTTCCCCATAAGGCGGTGGCCCTGGACGGAGAAATGGGGAGCGAAGACAGCCATGCTGCCGATGGGACAGCTTTCCTCCGCCTCAGCTTTGGAGGCGGCGCCGATGTCGATGAAGAGTTTATCCAGTTTCAGCTCTTCTTTGTCCTTTAGCTTCTCCCTGCCGATGGTGCCGACGGTTCCATCGGCAAAGACCACCCTTGCTCCCAGGAGAATCCTGGGGTCGTGGCCACCCACCGGGGTGAAACGGAGGAAACCGCTGTCATCGATGTGGGTTACCAGGAGAGCAATCTCATCCATATGGGCGGCCAGGAGCAGGCGCTTTTCCCCGCCCGGCCTGGTCGCGATCAGGTTGCCCAGGGCATCGGTTTTGAGATGTAAATTCTTCTCCAGGGCTGTCAGCTCTTTGCACAGCTGGGAGCGGATTTCTTCCTCCCTCCCCGAAGGGCCGTAGGTTTGGCTCAACCGCGCCAGGGTGTCTTTCATTGTTGGCCACTCCTCCTTCCGGGGGCTTTGGTCAAGAAGCCGTGGATAAGTTCAATCAGGTGTCGGTAGTCGCCCAGGTCCAGCACGGAGGCGGGAGAGTGAAGGTAGCGGCAGGGCACG
>DUTA01000028.1 GCA_012842325.1 Bacillota bacterium
GCCGGGAGACAATGTGACCATGGATATTGAGCTCATCACCCCCATCGCCATTGAAGAGGGCCTGCGCTTTGCCATCCGGGAAGGCGGCCGGACCGTCGGGGCCGGGGTTGTTTCCGAGATTTTCGAGTAGTGGTTGCTTGAGGTGGAAAGGCAGACAGTATCGCCTTTCGCAAGCGATACTGTCTCTCCCTTTCCTTTTTCTGGCGTGAAAGAGGCTGTTCTTGCGATGAGGTGAGAGGTTGCCGATCAGTGGGTTGGGGAATTTTCACTGAGTAGGTCCGTGTCAATCGGGCGCAAAGGAGGGTGGACGATGCCACAACAAAACATTAGGATCAGGCTCAAGGCATATGAACACAGTATTTTGGACCAATCGGCGGAAAAAATTGTCGAGACGGCCAAAAGGACAGGGGCAAGGGTTTCCGGGCCCATTCCTTTACCGACAGAAAAGAGCATTTATACTGTCCTGAGGGCCCCCCACAAGTATAAGGATTCCCGGGAACAGTTTGAGATGAGGGTACACAAACGCCTCATCGATATTTTGGACCCTACCCCCAAGACCGTCGATGCCTTGATGCGTTTGGACTTACCTGCCGGCGTGGACATCGAAATCAAACTATAGTCCTCATGTCCCAATTGCGGTTGTTAGGAGGTGGCAAGCGATGGCGAAAGGCATTTTGGGGCGCAAACTGGGTATGACCCAGGTATTTAAAGAGGACGGAACGGTAATTCCTGTGACTGTACTGGAAGCAGGTCCCTGTACCGTCGTCCAGAAAAAGACTGTCGAGACCGATGGCTATAATTCAATCCAGGTGGGTTTCGGTGAAGTTAACCGGGCCAGGCTGAACAAACCCCGCCAGGGACATTTTGCCCGGGCCGGTGTGGAACCACTGAAGCACCTGCGGGAATTCAGGGTAGATAAGCCGGAAGAATATGAGGTTGGCCAGGTAATAAAGGCCGATGTCTTTGCCCCGGGGGATAAGGTGCATGTTACCGGCATCTCACGGGGGAAGGGTTTTGCCGGTCCGATGAAAAGATGGGGATTCTCCCGCGGCCCCATGAGCCACGGCTCCAAGTATCACCGGGCTACGGGGTCCCTGATGTCCCTGATGACCAGGGTCCCCCGCGGCCGGAAGATGCCGGGGCGCATGGGAGGGAAAAGGGTTACCGTCAGGAACCTGGAGGTTGTGCGGGTAGATCCGGAACGGAATCTCCTGCTGGTTAAAGGGGCTGTACCGGGAGCCAGGGGAGCCCTGGTAGCCATAAGGGGTGCAGACCAGTAAGACCGGTTTCCCTTCCGCCCCCAATAGAGTGGAAAGGAGGATGGGTCATGCCGAAGGTAGCAGTATACAATATTGAAGGCCAACAGGTCGGCGAAATGGAACTGGCCGACACTGTTTTTGGCGCCGAGGTCAACGCGGCGGCAATAAAGCAGGTAGTTGACATGCAGCTGGCCAACCGCAGAAGGGGTACGGCCAGTACCAAGGGCCGGGGTGAAGTCAGTGGTGGCGGAAGAAAACCCTGGCGGCAGAAGGGTACCGGACGGGCCCGGCATGGGAGCATAAGGTCACCCCTCTGGCGTGGTGGAGCCGTTATCTTTGGGCCGAAACCCCGGGACTACAGTTTCACCGTTCCCAAGAAGCTCAAGCGCACAGCCCTGCGCTCGGCCCTCTCAGCCAAAGTGGCGGCGGGAGATTTGATAGTACTGGAAGGCCTGGAATTTGACGTGCCCCGGACCAGGAGGATGGTGGAGATCCTGCGGAATTTGCAGATTACCGGCAAGGCTCTGGTCGTTACCGGGCAGCCCGATGTCAAGGTGGCCAAATCGGCCCGCAATATTCCGGGGGTAAAATCCCTCCCGGCCAATAGTTTAAACGTCTACGATCTTCTCCTGCACGAGCGGCTGGTTATGACAAAGGACGCAGTGGCAAAAGTGGAGGAGGTGCTAGGGTAATGCAGTCACCTTGGGACATCATACGGCGACCCCTCGTCACTGAGAAGGCCATGCGTTTGGTGGGAGAAAATAAATATTCCTTTGAAGTGGACAGGAAAGCCAATAAAACGGAAATTAAACAGGCCATCGAGGCCATTTTCAAGGTTAAAGTGAAAAAGGTGCAGACCCTGCAGATGCCGGCCAAACCCAAGCGGCTGGGCCGGTATGTGGGCAAGCGTTCGGCCTGGAAAAAGGCCATTGTCACCCTGGAAGAAGGGCAAACACTGCCATTCTTTGAAGGAGCATAGGTATTATACAGTTACGCTCAGCTAGCTTTAGTTGGCAAATAGGTAAGGGAGGGAATGTCCAGATGGCAGTCAAGAAATACAAGCCTACCTCCCCCGGACGCCGGTTTGTGACGGTATCCACCTTTGAAGAGATTACCAAAAAGGAGCCGGAAAAATCCCTTTTGGTACCCCTGAAGAAGACCGGGGGACGCAATGCGCAGGGGCGTATTACTGTCCGGCACCGGGGCGGCGGGCATAAGCGCATGTACCGGCTAATTGATTTTCGCCGGGATAAAGACGGGATACCGGCCAAGGTGGCCAGTATCGAATACGATCCCAACCGCTCCGCCCGGATTGCCCTCCTCCACTATGCCGATGGGGAAAAACGCTATATCCTTGCTCCCCTTGGGCTGGAGGTCGGCAGTGTGGTGGAATCGGGGCCCGATGCCGATATCAAAGTCGGCAACTGCCTTCCCCTAAAGGATATACCCCTGGGGACCATGATCCACAACATCGAACTGCAGCCGGGCAAGGGCGGCCAATTGGTCCGGTCGGCAGGGGCTGCGGCCCAGCTGCTGGCCAAGGAAGGAAACTACGCCCACATTCGCCTGCCTTCCGGCGAAGTGCGGCTGATCCACCTCCGCTGCCGGGCCACCATCGGTCAGGTGGGGAATGTGGAACATGAGAATATTACCCTGGGCAAAGCGGGGCGGGCCCGCTGGCTGGGTATCCGGCCGGCAGTACGGGGTGTGGCCATGAATCCCGTTGATCACCCCCACGGCGGCGGCGAGGGTAAATCCCCCATCGGACGCCATCCAGTTACACCCTGGGGCAAGCCGACCCTGGGTGCCAAGACCAGGAAGAAAAAACCGTCGGATCGCTTGATCGTCAAACGGCGGGCTAAGTAGTTCACGGGAAGGGGGTTTAGCAGTGGGCAGATCGCTGAAAAAGGGACCCTATGTCCACCCCAGCTTGCTGAAAAAGATCCAGGAGATGAATGCCAGGAAGGAAAAGAAGGTCATCAAGACCTGGTCCCGGAGTTCAACCATAATCCCGGAAATGGTCGGGCATACCATTGCGGTGCACGACGGCCGCAAGCATGTTCCCATCTATATTACCGAGGATATGGTCGGCCACAAGCTGGGTGAATTTGCACCAACCCGTATTTTCAGGGGCCATGGTGCCCACACCGAACGATCTACAGCCCTAAAATAAGGATGAGGAGGGGCGATGAACTGTGGAAGCCAAGGCAGTAGCACGCTTTGTGCGCATCGCACCGCGCAAGGTGCGCATTGTAGCGGATCTGATCCGGGGCAAGGATGTGGATGAGGCTTTGGCGATCTTGAAGTTTACCCCGAAGCGGGGTGCAAGGTTGCTGGATAAAGTTTTACGTTCCGCCATCGCCAATGCCCAGAATAACCACGATATGGATCCCGGTGCCCTATATGTGAAAAGGGTCTACGTTGATGAGGGTCCGACCCTGAAACGGTACCAGCCCCATCGGATGGGGCAGGCTTTTCCAATCCTGAAGCGGACCAGTCACATCAGTGTAGTCCTCGCGGAAAAATAGAGGAAGGTAAGGAGGGATATTAGTGGGTCAAAAGGTAAATCCAATCGGTCTACGGACTGGCATTATCAGGGACTGGAAGGCCAGATGGTATGCCGGTAAAGATTATGCCGACCTCCTCCACGAGGACCTGGCCATTCGCAAATACATTAAAGAGAAACTGTACCAGGCCGGGATCTCGACGGTGGAGATCGAGCGGGCGGCCAACCGGGTCCGGATTACAGTACACACTGCCAAACCGGGGATCGTTATTGGCCGGGGAGGTTCCGGTGTCGAGGCTCTGCGCAAGGAACTGGAGGATCTGACCGGTAAGCAGGTCCATATAAATATCGAAGAAGTGAAGGTTCCGGAACTGGATGCCCAGCTGGTGGCGGAGAATATCGCTGCGCAGCTGGAAAAACGTATTGCCTTTCGCCGGGCCATGAAACAGGCCATAGCCCGGACAATGCGGATGGGAGCCAAGGGCATTAAGGTAGCCTGCAGCGGGCGTCTGGGAGGAGCGGAAATGGCCCGCCGGGAAGTATACCATGAGGGAACGGTACCCCTGCAGACCCTAAGGGCCGATATCGATTATGGGACGGCAGAAGCCAACACAACTTACGGGAAAATAGGAGTCAAGGTTTGGATTTATAAAGGTGAAATACTTCCTGAGGCAACAAAGAAAGGTGAGACGGAAGGGGGAGAATAGACATGCTGATGCCCAAAAGGGTTAAATACCGTCGCCAG
Organism: Bacillota bacterium; assembly: GCA_012842325.1. Classification (GTDB taxonomy): domain Bacteria; phylum Bacillota; class DTU030; order DTU030; family DTU030; genus DTU030. The sequence goes on from DUTA01000028.1 coordinate 4,511, forward strand.
CACCGGGCCAAAAATATCGGCAAGGCAACACGGGGAACAGAAGTAGCCTTTGGGCAGTACGGCCTGCAGGCCCTGGAACCGGCCTGGGTGACGAGCCGCCAAATCGAAGCAGCCAGGACCGCCATGACCCGGTACATGAAGAGGGGCGGTAAGGTCTGGATTAAAATCTTCCCCGACAAGCCCGTCACAGCCAAACCGGCGGAAACCAGGATGGGCAAGGGGAAAGGTTCCCCCGAGTATTGGATTGCCGTTGTTAAGCCGGGGCGGGTCATGTTTGAGGTGGCGGGGGTAGCGGAAGAAGTGGCCAGGGAGGCCCTGCGTTTGGCTGCCCATAAGCTGCCTCTGAAAACAAAATTCGTAAAACGCCAAGAAGTGGGTGAGGCCGATGAAAGCTGAGGCACTGCGCGACCTGACCGATAAGGAATTGCAGGAAAAGCTGAACGACTACAAAGAGGAGTTGTTCAACTTAAGATTTCAGTTGGCCACCGGTCAACTGGAGAATCCCCTCCGGATCCGCAACGTCAGAAAAACCATTGCCCGGATCAAGACGATCTTGCGGGAGCGGGAGCTCCAGAAAGAGCGGGCATGACAGGGAAAGGGGGTACAAGGATGGGCGAGAGAGGCAACCGCAAGGTGCGTTACGGGACGGTTGTGAGCGACAAAATGGATAAAACCGTGGTGGTAGCCATAGAAAGAACTATCCAGCATCCACTGTACAAACGGACCGTCAGGCGGACAACGAAGCTGAAAGCCCATGACGAGCATAACAGCTGCGGGATCGGCGATCGGGTTAAGATCGAATCAACCAGACCCCTGAGCAAGGAAAAGAGATGGCGGGTCGTGGAAATAGTGGAGAAGGCCCGGTAGGGGGCCGGAGATCTACCAGCTACCACAGTGCTGAAGGGGGGTTGCGTCATGATTCAACAGGAGACCAGGCTTAAGGTAGCAGACAATACCGGGGCGAAGGAACTTTTGTGCATCCGTGTTCTGGGTGGTTCCAAACGGCGCTATGCCAACATCGGCGATATTATCATCGCTTCTGTGAAACAGGCAACGCCAGGGGGAGTTGTCAAGAAGGGCGATGTAGTGAAGGCCGTTGTCGTCCGGACAAAACAGGGTTTGCGCCGGCCCGACGGTTCCCACATAAAATTTGACGAGAATGCTGCCGTTATTATCAGAGATGATAAAGAACCAAGGGGTACCCGGATCTTTGGTCCTGTAGCCCGGGAACTCCGGGACAAGGAGTTTATGAAGATTATTTCCCTGGCACCGGAGGTGCTGTAGGAGACTGCCGGGAAGGAGGGAGAGAAGTAATGCAACCCAGGCTCAAGATCAAGAAAGGAGATACAGTGATCGTCCTGGCGGGTAAGGATAAGGGAGAGAAGGGTAAGGTCCTGCAGGTAATCCCCTCGAAGATGCGGGTCATAGTGGAGGGGGTAAATTTGGTAAAGCGCCACACCCGGGCCACCCCCAAGATGCCCCAGGGTGGAATCGTGACCAAGGAAGCCCCCATCCATGTCTCCAATGTCATGGTGGTCTGCACCAAATGCGGAAAGCCCACCCGCACCGGGGCCAAGATACTAGCCGACGGAAAAAAGGTACGGGTTTGCAAGCGTTGTGGAGAAGTAATCGATAAATAATAGGTCGGAAGGGAGGTTGTGCCGGTGGGCCTAAGAGAGCGCTACCAGAAAGAAGTTATTCCGGCCATGGTCCAGAAATTCGGCTACAAAAACATTATGGAAGTACCCCGCCTGGAAAAGGTGGTTATTAATATGGGTGTCGGGGAGGCAATTCAAAACCCGAAACTCCTCGATGCCGCCGTCAATGATCTGACCATGATAACCGGGCAAAAGCCTGTCATAACCAGGGCGAAAAAATCCATTGCCAACTTTAAACTGCGGGCCGGAATGCCCATCGGGTGCAAGGTAACTTTACGGGGACAGAGGATGTACGATTTCCTCGAAAAGCTCTTTAATGTTGCCCTCCCCCGGGTCAGGGACTTTCGCGGTGTTTCCCCCCGTTCCTTCGATGGCCGGGGCAACTACAGCCTGGGGGTAAGGGAGCAGCTTATTTTCCCCGAAATAGACTACGATCAGGTGGAAAAGATTCAGGGCATGGATATTGTTATCGTTACCACTGCCAAGACCGATGAAGAGGCAAGGGAATTCTTGCGCCTGCTTGGAATTCCCTTTAGACCCGAATAAAGGGGGAATAGTGGTATGGCCAGGAAGGCACTTATTGAAAAGTGGAAGAGGGGGTCTAAATATAAAGTACGGGAATACAACCGGTGCCGGATTTGTGGTCGGCCCCGGGCCTACCTGCGCAAATTTGGCATGTGCCGGATCTGTTTCCGGGAAAAGGCCAGCCAGGGGGAAATCCCCGGCATCACCAAAGCCAGTTGGTGAGGCCTGAATCTTACGGAGGTAGGAAGGAGGTAAACGCACTATGACCATGACGGACCCTATTGCCGATATGCTGACAAGGATCAGAAACGCCACCATGGTTCACCACGAAACCGTGGAGGTACCCTGCTCCAAGATGAAGCTGGCCATGGCGGAGATCCTGAAACAGGAAGGCTATATCCGTGACTATACAAAGATAGAAGACAACAAGCAGGGGATCTTGCGCATCTACTTGAAGTACGGGCCCAACCAGGAGAGGGTTATCGGCGGGTTGAAACGCATCAGCAAGCCGGGCTTAAGGGTGTATGCCAAAAAGGATGAAATCCCCCGGGTCCTGGGGGGGCTTGGGATCGCCATTATTTCAACCTCCAAGGGACTTATGACCGACCGGCAGGCCCGGGAGGAGGGTATTGGCGGCGAGGTATTGTGCTACGTGTGGTAAAGGCGGCTGCCCGTGGGGCAGGCGGGTAAACAACTGTACCGGCCCTTTGCCAGGGGGGCTCCGGCAGTAGGTCCCTTTTTTGTGAAGGTGGCTGGGGACAGCCGGCGGCCCGGACAAAGGCTGGCCGGAGTCAAAGGTGTAGGAGGTGGAAAGATGTCCCGGATCGGAAGGTTACCCATCGAGATACCCCAGGGAGTACAAGTGAACCTGGTGGATAACCATATAATCGTCAAAGGACCCAAGGGTCAGCTGGAAAAGGACCTCCCGGGCGAGGTGAAGGTGGAAATACAGGATAACCAGGTGGTAGTAACCCGGCCTTCAGATGAACGGAGACACAGGGCTCTCCATGGTTTGACAA
>DUTA01000029.1 GCA_012842325.1 Bacillota bacterium
GCTATGTAGCTGGGCCACCTTATCGCCAAAGCGGTGCCGAAAGCGGGCCACCATCTGGGGCGTCAGGGAGATTTCCGGCACCAGCACCACAGCACCCCGTCCCAGTTCTAAACATTTGGCAATGACCTGCAGATATACTTCCGTTTTGCCGCTTCCGGTGACCCCATGGAGAAGGTAGGCGGCAAGCTCCCTTTCCTCCAAGGATTTTATGATGGCCCGGCAGGCCTCTTCCTGTTCCGGCATCAATTCTTGCGGCGGGGGAGAAACAAATACCTCTCCCCCCGAGCCGGTAAGCCCGGTTATTCTGCCTTCTTCAAGGCAAAGCAAACCCTTTGCCGCCAGGGCTTCCAGGGGTGCCATGCTGCAGCCGACGGCGCCTATTAGCTCCTGGGCCGGCAGGGGGCGGCCCCGCTGCAGCAGATAAGAAAGAAGCTCGGCCTGCTTCGGAGCCCGCTTTGCCAGCTCCCCGGCCGCCTCCCTGATCTTAGCTTCTGTTCCCTGCAGCCGAACCAGCCGTCGGCGCCGGGACCGGATCTTCCTCCCGCCACCGGGGGGCAGGACACACCGCAGGGCCTCGATCAAGCGGCAATTGTAGCGCAAGGCGAGCCAGGCGGCCAGCCGTACTCGTTCTTCTGAGATCAGGCGGGGATGCAGATTCCGGATTATATCCTTTACCCCGCTGACCGCCGGTTTTTCCAGCAATTGCACCACATAACCCTTGAGAAGGCGCTTCTGAAAGGGTACCAGGACCTGATCCCCCGGTCCCAGGGTTCCCTGGAGGTGGGCCGGAATCCCATAGTGGAAGACCTTATCGGCAGCGGGAATATCGAGTTCGACCACTACGCCGGCATACACCTTGTCCCCCACGGCAACCCTCCCCTTTCCTTACCGTTATTACATTCGCCAATAGGCCTCCCCACCCCTGCCGGAAAGGAAAAAGCGCCCGCCTTCTTTCCCCGGGCGCACCATCCCCTCCTGCCCTGCCTGTACCTTGCTCTCCCTTCTCCGTCCTGGCCGCTGCCCCGCCCCGGCTTAACCCCTTTCCCCGCCGGTCAGGGCAACCACTTCGTCCAGTATATGATGGGCCAGTTCCTGTTTAGAACAGAGGGGGATCTCCCTCATGGTCCCATCCCGGCGGATAATTGTGGCAATATTGGTGTCGGTGCCAAAGCCGGCACCCCTTTGCCCCACATCGTTGGCCACAATGAGATCAAGGTTCTTGGCTTTTATCTTTTCCCGGGCGTTTTCCACCAAACTCTGGGTTTCGGCGGCAAAGCCGACGAGGATTTTATCTCCCTTCCTCTCCCCCAGGAGCTTGAGAATATCCGGATTGCGTTCCAGGGTCAGCACCAACTTATCCGAACCTTTTTTCAGTTTTTGCTCCGCCGTCGTCTGGGGCCGGTAGTCCACAACGGCTGCCGCCTTGATGACCACATCCATTTCCGGGAAGTGTTCCAATACGGCTGCCAGCATTTCCGCCGTAGTTGTTACCGGGATCACCTGCACACCGGAAGGCGGCCGCAGGGCTGTGGGCCCGCTGACCAGCACCACCCGGGCACCCCGGTCCCTGGCGGCCCCGGCCAGGGCATAGCCCATCTTCCCGGAAGAAGGATTGGAAACAAAGCGAACCGGATCGATATACTCCCGGGTTGGTCCCGCTGTTATCATTATATTCTTCCCTGCCAGATCGGCTTTCCTCTCCAGGTGCTTCAGCACCTCGGCAATGATCCTGGCCACCTCTGCCAGCCGCCCCTCTCCCCTTTCGCCACAGGCCAATTCCCCTTCCTCGGGGGCAATGAGGTGATACCCCATATCCCGCAGGCGGTCCAGATTGGCCTGGACGGCAGGGTGCCTGTACATCTGGCTGTTCATGGCCGGCGCGATGACGACCGGCGCTTTGGTGGCAAGGATGGTGGCACATACCATATCGTCGGCTATCCCCGCGGCCAACCGGCCGATGAAAGAAGCGGTTGCCGGCGCCACCAGAACCAAGTCGGCCCGCCGGGCATAGGCCACATGCTGGACATTCCAGAGGCGGGGCTCGGCAAACATATCGACCACCACCGGATTCCCGGAAAGAGTCTGCATGGTCAGGGGGGTAATAAAGCGGGTCGCGGCCTCGGTCATCAAAACGTGAACTTCAATCCCCCTGGTGCAGAGGCCGCGCACTACTTCCGCCGCCTTGTAGGCGGCAATACCCCCCGTTATACCAACAATTACCCTCTTCATCGTCTATATACTCCCATTCCTTATTTAATACCGGACTTTTTCCGGCGGTACTTGAGTTTTCCCGCGGCGATCTCCTGCAGGGCAATAGTTACCGGTTTGGGTGCCCTGCCATCATCTCCGGACGAGTTGCCATTCTTCAACAACTGCCGCGCCCGCTTGGCAGCCGCCACCACCAGGGTATACTTGCTGTCTACCCTCTTCAGCAGTTCGTCGAAACTGGGTTCCATCATTATTCCTGACCCTCCCCGTCCTTGCCGATAAATTTTGCCAGCCATTCCTGATTTCGTTTTACCCTGCATTTTTCCGCAATAATTATGGCCGCCAGCTTGTCTACACTGGCAGCAATGCTATCATTGACAATTACATAATCATACCGGGGCAGGTACTTGAGCTCCTCCCCCACCGCCCCCAATCTCTTGGCGAGGCTTTCCGCATCTTCCGTGCCCCGCTTTAATATCCGGCGCTTTTGTTCCTCAATGGAGGGTGGCAGCAAAAATATAAAAACTCCTTCGGGGTAGCGTCTCTTAACCTGCTCCGCCCCCTGCATGTCGATCTCGAGGATTATATCTTCCCCCCGCTGGAGAGTTTCCCTTACCGGGCCCCAGGGTGTACCATAATAATTGTTATAGACACGGGCCCATTCCAAAAACCCATTGTTCTCCACCCTGGCTTTAAACTCTTCTTCACTTAGAAAGTAATAATCGACCCCATGCTTCTCTCCCGGCCGGGGCGGGCGGGTCGTTGCCGACACCGATAAATGCAAGTTGGGGAAACGCTTGCGGAGGGCACGGCACAAAGTCCCTTTGCCAACCCCCGAAGGCCCCGATACCACCAGTAAAAGCCCCCTGGTCATTCCCTTCCTTCCCTTCCCACCCAGCTTGTCTTGTGCCGCAAAGGATCAAAGGGTCTCTTCCTCACCACTGTCCCGATTGGCGAGGCGGTTGGCAACGGTCTCAGGCTGAACGGCCGATAAAATCACATGATCGCTGTCGGTTATGATCACCGCCCTGGTCCTGCGCCCATAGGTAGCGTCTACCAGTATGCCCCTGTCCCGGGCTTCCTGGATGATCCTTTTAATGGGAGCGGAATCCGGACTGACGATGGCGATGATCCGGTTTGCGGAGACTATATTGCCAAAGCCAATGTTAATTAATTTTATCCCCACGCTGTTATCCTCCCTTCCTTGGCAACCCCTTCTACCTTTTCTACTCAATGTTCTGCACCTGTTCCCTAATTTTCTCCAGCTCACTCTTTACTTCCACCACAGCCCGGGCAATGGCAGTATCGCCGGCTTTGGAACCAATGGTATTTATTTCCCGGTACATTTCCTGCAAGATAAAATCCAGCTTCCGGCCAATTGCCCCCTCCTCCGTCAGGGCGTGCCGGAACAGTTCAATATGGCTGCACATCCGGACCAGTTCTTCGTTGATATTGGCTTTTTCGGCAAAATAGGCTACTTCGGTAAGTAGCCGCCCTTCCTCTATTTCCCCCTCCAATAGTTTTTCCATCCTTTGCTTTAGCCCATTCCTGTACTCTGTAACCACCTGGGGTGCCCTTTCCTCTATATCCTTAATAACCTGCTCAATTTTTGCAATTCTATGTATTATATCCTGCTGTAATTTTTCCCCCTCTGCTGCCCGCATGGCTATCAAATCTTCCAGAGCGGCAGTCAAGGCAATTTCCAGGGCCCGCTGGGTCTTTTCCTGATCGGGCTCCTTTTCTTCCACAATGAGGACATCGGGGCAGGCAGCGATGGTCGGTACATCTACTTCCAGGTCCAGTTGGAGGAAATGGGACAATTCTTTCAATGCATTATAATATGCCAAGGCCAAATCCTTGTCAACCCTGAGCTCCTTGGCCCCGCCCCTTTCCCCCAGGGAGCAGACACTTACCTCTACCCTCCCCCTGCTGATATAATTTTGCACCGTGCTGCGGATCTGTTCCTGCAGGTAGCTGTACTGCTTGGGAATTTTTATGGTGCATTCAAAATAGCGGTGGTTCAAGGACCGGATCTCAACCTGAAAGTGTTCTCCCTCCCACATCCCTTCCCCGCGACCGTATCCCGTCATACTGCGCATATTCCCTCTCACCCCATTATTGCCCCTGAAGAGGCATATTAGCCCTATTGTCTGTTATTCTCCTCCAAACTCCTAATTCCTGCCTATTACGGGCAAAATTAAGTTATTGCACCCGCACGGGCCAAACCCTCTGAACCAGAGTCGGCAGGAAAACTACGACCAGGACCAGAGCCCAGTGGGACCAGCCCAGGGGGACGGTTTGAAAGGTCTTGCCCAGGGTAGGAACATACAGCACCAGCACCTGCAGGAGAAGGGAGACCAAAACAGCCCCCACAAGATAAGGATTGCCACCGAGCTTAACCCGAACCATAGTTTCGGAGCGGCACTCAAAGACATAGACAAGCTGCAGCAGGACCAGAGTGGTAAAGGCTATGGTCCGGGCGAAAAAAAGATCTCCATTCCCACAGCGGGCAGCCAGCCAAAAGGCCAGCAGGGTACAGAGGCTGATTTGCAAGCCCCTCCCCACTATCTGCCCGGTCAAACCCCGGGCAAAAACACTTTCCCTGGGATCCCGCGGCGGCCTTTCCATGATTCCCGGCTCCGGCGGCTCGACCCCCAGGGCCAGGGCCGGCAAGCCATCGGTAACCAGGTTGATCCAGAGAATTTGAATCGGCACCAGGGGCAGGGGGAAGTGGAAAAGGGCGGCCAGGAACATGGTCATTACCTCGCCGATATTGCACCCCAGCAAATAGCGCAGGAATTTCCGGATATTATCATAAATGTTCCTTCCTTCCTCCACCGCCGCAACAATGGTGGAAAAATTGTCATCCTGGATCACCATGGCCGCGGCTTCCCTGGTCACATCGGTACCCCGTGCGCCCATGGCAACTCCGATATCTGCCTCCCTAACAGCAGGGGCATCGTTTACCCCATCACCGGTCATGGCCACAACGTGGCCCTGCTGTTTTAAGGCCTTTACAAGCCGCAATTTGTGCCGGGGCGAGACCCGGGCAAAAACAGCCACTTCATTTATTATCCTCTCCAGTTCCTTCTGGCTGATACCATCCAGCTGGTCCCCCGTTAAAACCCTCCCTGCCGGCGGCAAAAGACCAATTTGCCTGGCAATGGCCGCCGCCGTTTCGGGGTGATCACCGGTCACCATAATTACCCTAATGCCCGCCCGCCGGCAACACTCTATGGCCGCCGGGACCTCCGGCCGGGGTGGGTCCAGCATCCCCAGAAAGCCGATTAAGACCAGCTCCTTCTCCAGGACATCATCTTCTTCCCTGCCGGAAAATTCCGGGAGCAAACGGCCGGCAACGGCCAGGACCCGCAGAGCCCTCCCGGCCATGGCAGCAATTATTCCCCGGAGTTCTTCCTTCCTTTCTCTGGTGAGGGTTTTTACCCCACCCCCTTCATAGATTTTCGTCGCCATTTCCAGGATGACATCGGGAGCCCCCTTGGTACAGACCAGGTAACCCTTTCCCGCCGGCCGGCTGTGGACGGTCGTCATCCGCTTCCGTTCCGCCTCAAAGGGGATTTCATGGAGCCGGGGATACTGCCTTTGCAAGTCCTCGGGCCAAAGGCCGGCCTTGGCCGCCGCTACCAGCAAAGCCCCTTCGGTAGGGTCGCCCAGGATTTCCCAGGAGGGAGAAAGCCCTAACAGGCCCTTGTTCCCTTTGCTCCGGCGCAGCCGGCTGTTGTTGCAGAGGGTGGCAACAGTTAAAGCCTGCCGCAGGTGTTCCTCCTCGGCTGGTCTTACCCCTAGCTTTTCCCCTCTGAATTCCCCCTTGGGCTCATACCCTTCCCCCGTTACCGTTACCCTGCTACCGTTTACATATATTTCCCGGACTGTCATTTCGTTCTTGGTCAAAGTCCCGGTCTTATCGGAACAAATGACGGTGGCACAGCCCAGTGTTTCCACCGCCGGGAGTTTGCGGACCACCGCCCGCCGCCGGATCATGCGCTGGACCCCCAGGGCCAGGGCCACAGTGACGATGGCCGGCAAGCCCTCCGGTATGGCGGCCACCGCCAGGCTGATGCCGGCCATAACCATGTTGAAAATCGGCTCCCCCCGCCAGATGCCCAGGAGGGCCACCAAAAAGCATAAAAAGAGGCAGACGGTGACCAACCATTGTCCCAGCTGGGCCAGGCGCTGTTGCAGGGGGGTGACCTCATTCTTCACCCCTTCCAGCATGCCGGCAATTTTCCCTATTTGTGTCTTCATGCCCGTGGCAACGACCACAGCCAGACCCTTGCCCCTCGTCACCAGCGTGCCGGCAAAGACCATATTCCGCTGGTCCCCCGGCTGCAGGTTCCGCCCCCGTAAAGGCCCACTGATCTTCCCCACGGGCAGGGATTCACCGGTCAGGGGGGCCTCATCGCACTCCAAGTTGTTGGCAAGGAGCAATCTCCCATCGGCCGGCACCCGGTCGCCGGCCTCAAGTTCAATAATATCTCCCGGGACAAGTTCGGCAGCAGGCAAAATTATTGTTTCCCCCAGGCGCCGGCACCGGGCCTGGGGTGCCTCCAGCTCCTGCAAAGCTTCCAGGGAACGTTCGGCCCTGTATTCCTGGATAAAACCCAAAAAAGCATTGAGAACAACTATGGCTAGAATAGTAAAGGCATCGTCCCACTGGCCGAGGAGGCCGGAAAGGATTACTGCCACCAACAAGACCACGACCATAAAATCCTCAAACTGGGCGAGGAAAATCCTGAACATGGATGCCCTTTTCCCTTCCCGCAGGTGGTTGTAGCCAAATTGCTTGCGTCTTCTCTTTACAACCCCCGGGGACAGGCCCTGTTCCGGATCCGACTGCCAGTATTTTAAGACTTCATCTCCCGTCAGGTTATGCCAAGTGGGCCAGATCAAGTTTCTCCCCCCAGTACCGGTTTTGCAATTCATCTTTAATTAATATTCGGGCGGGGGAAGAAAAATGCCTGAAGCGGGGGGCGGGCAAGTTGACCCTCCCCTGCCAATGGTCTATACTGGTTTGAGAAGTTTTTAAAGGAGAGATTAATCCATGACCATGGATGGTTTTGTCATAACAGCGCTGCATAAGGAATTGGAAAAAGAGCTGTTGCCAGCCCGGGTAAGCAGGATATACCAGCCTTCACCCCACGATATCCTCCTCTACCTGCGGCGGCCCGGCAAAACATTGAAGCTGCTGCTGTCCATTCACCCCCGCCTGGCCCGGGTCCACCTCACCCGAACCGAGGGGGAAAACCCGCCCTCACCGCCGCGCTTTTGCCTCTTCCTACGAAAATATCTGGAGGGGAGTCAGCTGGTTGCCATTAACCGCCCCCACTTTGAAAGGATCCTGGAGTTTTGTTTCCGGGCCAGGACAGAACTGGGAGAGCCGGAACAGAGGATACTGACCCTGGAAATAATGGGGAAAAACAGCAATATCATCCTCCGCCGGGGAGAAAGCGGGCAGATTTACGACAGCCTTCGTCATGTCACCCCGGCAATGAGCCGTTACCGGCAGATCCTGCCCGGCCAGCCTTATGTGCCGCCCCCGGCCCAGGGGAAAATGGATCCCCGCCAGGTGCAGGAATTGTCCTTTTATTCCGCCCTGCAGAAAATAAAACAACCCCTCCCCCAGGCCCTGATCCAGCTTTTGGCCGGCCTGAGCCCCCTCCTGGCCCGGGAGCTGGTCTACCGGGCCGACCTGGATCCCGCTGCCCTGTCGGAGGAATTGAGCAGGGAGGAGCTGGGTGCCCTGTGGGAAGCCTTTTCCCAACTGGTCGGGGCCATGGGGGAGGGGAAGCGGCCGACGGTGATGCTGGACGGGGAAGGGAATCCCCTCGCCTTTTCCCTGCTCCCCCTCCGCCATATTGCCGGCGCCAGGGCCCTTTCCTTTGCCAGTATTAATGAAGCAGCCGACTTCTATTACCAGCACCGGGAAAGGCAGGAGATGGCGGCCAATTTAAAGGAAAAACTTCAGGCCCTGCTAATAAGGGAGATAAAAAAACTGGAAAAAACCATCGACCGGCAGGTGGCCGCCCTCCAGGCCATGGAAAAAGGAGAGGAATACCGCCGCCTCGGGGAACTATTGACGGCCAACTTGTACCGGGTGACCCCCGGCGACCGGGAAATCACTGTAACCGACTATTACAGCCCCGGCGGAGAAAGTATCAAAATTCCCCTGGATCCGAGCCTCAGCCCGGCGGCCAACGCCCAGAGGTTTTTCCAGAAGTACCGGAAAGCCAGCACCGGAAGGCCCCATCTGGAAAAGCAGCTGGCCCACAACAAGGATGAACTCACCTACCTGGAAAGCGCCCACCTGGCCTTGGCCGATGCTGCCAGCTGGGCGGAGGTACAGGAAATCCAAAGGGAACTGGCCGCCCAGGGTTATATCAAGGAGGAGAGGAGAGAAAGCCCCCGGGCTCCGAAGCAGGAACCGGCCGCAGCAGGCTCCCGTCCCCTCGCCTACCGCTCCCGGGATGGCTTCACCATCCTGGTGGGCAAAAATAACCGGCAAAACGATTATCTGACCCGCCACCTGGCCAACAAGGAAGACTACTGGTTCCATGCCAAGGACATTCCCGGTTCCCACGTCATAATCCGCTGCCCACCCCAGACCCAGCCTCCCGCCAGCACTCTGGAAGATGCCGCCCTTCTGGCCGCCTACCACAGCAAAGGCCGCTCTGCCAGCCGGGTGGCGGTCGATTACACCCGGGTTAAAAATGTCCGCAAGCCCCGGGGAGCCCGGCCGGGCATGGTCATCTATGAAGATTATAAGACCATTATCGTCACCCCGAGCCGGGAGAGGGTAGAAAAACTCCTTTTCCCGGGTGAGGGGGATACACCCGCTGACAATTAATTAAGGGCCGGTTCAGCCACCGGCCCCTTTTGCTGCAGCTTTACCGCCCTCCGGCAGGACTTTGTGCCGCATTCTCCGTCAAAGCGCCCCCTCGATCGGCTTCCTCTTCCTCCTCCCCCATCACATCCCGGCCGGGCAGGATTAAGTTCAATATTACACCCACAATTGCGGCCAGGGACATTCCCTGAAGGGTGAAGGAACCGATGCTGATGGCACCGCCGCCAATTCCCAGGACCAGGATGACCGAGGAGATAATCAGGTTGCGATTCTTGCCGTAATCGATCCCGCTCTGGACCAGCATCCGCAAACCGGAAGAAGAGATGATACCAAAGAGGAGGATGCAGATACCGCCCATTACCGGCTGGGGTATGGTCTGGATCAAGGCTCCCACCTTCTGCACAAAGGCCAGGGCAACGGCCATCAGGGCTGCGCCGCCCGTTACCCAGACGCTGTAGACTCTGGTTATGGCCAGTACGCCCACATTCTCCCCGTAGGTAGTGTTGGGCGGCCCACCCAACAGGCAGGCGGCAGCAGTGGCGATGCCGTCCCCCAGCAGGGAACGATGCAGCCCCGGTTCCTTGAAGAATTTCCGGCCGACGATATTGCTCAGGACCAGGACATCACCGATGTGCTCGGAAATGGTGACGATGGCCACCGGTGCGATGAGAACCATGGCCGGCAGTACCGCACCCGGGTCCCGGAACATCAGGCCCAGGGGAGAGGTAAAGGTGGGGATGGCAAACCATTTGGCCTCCTGGACGAGGGTCAGGTCCACCAGGCCCAGGATTAAGGAGAGGATATACCCGGCACCAATCCCGATGAGGATTGGGATTACTCCCAGGAAGCCCTTAAAGAAAACGGAAGCTACGATGGCAACGGCCAGGGTAAAGAGGGCCACCCAGACCTCGCGGGATAAAATGAGGCTGGCTGCGCCGTCTTCACCGGGTAAGAGCCCGGCCATATCCAGGGCAGTTCCCGCCAGGCCCATGCCGATGACAATGATTATAGAGCCAACGACAACGGGTGAGAGAACCTTTTCCAGCCATTCGGTTCCTATGCGCATAATCACCAGGGCCACCAAAACGTACACCAACCCGGCAGCCAAACCACCGGCCAGGGCGGCCTCTGTCCCCCAGGTCTGGCTGGCATAGATGATGGGAACGATGTAGGCAAAGGAAGAACCCAGGTAGGCAGGTATCTGGCCTTTGGTACAGAGGATGAAGATGAGGGTGCCAAGGCCGCTGGTGAACAGGGCAACGGATGGATCGAGGCCCGTCAAAATGGGTACCAATACCGTTGCTCCGAACATGGCAAAGAGGTGCTGGAGACTCAGGGGAATGTTTTGAACCAGGGGCAACCTCTCATTAACATCGATAAAGTCCTTTTTCATTTGACTCGCTCCTTTCCAAATAGGATTACCCTTCTGCCCAAAAAATAACCTCCTCCGGCCCTCGCCGATAAGGAGGCAGAAAATCTTGCTTGTATCTGCTCCCCTTACCGGCCTCACGGGACCGCTTTCAAGGGGATGTATCAATTTGTTCTTGCAGGAGAACCTGATCTTCACCGTCTACTTCTTCTACCTGGACGGAAATTATCTCCCGCCTGGAAGTGGGGACATTTTTGCCGACATAATCGGCCCGGATCGGCAGCTCCCGGTGTCCCCTGTCTACGAGAACCGCCAGCTGGATCCTCCGGGGACGGCCGTGGTCAATCAGGGCATCCAGGGCCGCCCGCACCGTCCGCCCGGTAAAGAGGACATCATCGACCAGAACGATGATCTTGTCCTTAACTTCCACAGGCAGGTGGGTTTCGGAGACCACCGGCGTTGTGTCATCAATTTCCAAATCATCCCGATAGAGGGTGATGTCCAGGCTGCCGATGGGTACCCGAACCCCTTCGATTTCCTCGATCTTGGCTGCCAGCCGCCTGGCCAAAGGAACGCCTCTGGTTCTGATGCCAACCAGCAGCAAATCTTCGGTTCCCTTGTTTTTTTCCAAAATCTCATGGGCAATGCGGGTCAGGGCCCGGCGCATAGCCGTCTTATCCATCAGCTGGGTTTTGACACGTAAAGTCAGTGCTTTTCACCTCCCAACCGGCCAATAAAAAATCCTTCCCACCAACCGGCAAGAAGGCTACCTGACATACGCGTCAGATACTGTTCCAGTATCTGCTAATAACCCCTTACCGGTCTCACGGAACCGATTTAAAGGTGCTTTTTCCTGCTGCTATTACATTACCATATAAGTCAGCCCGTGTCAAACATTTTTTCCTTTTTTTGTAGTTGTTCTGTGATAATGTCATGTTGAATTTATTCTGATAAAATGTCACCTATGAGAGAGGAGATATTCAACATGACACCCATGGAGATGACCAGGTTAAGGGTGATTAACCAAATCATCGAC
>DUTA01000004.1 GCA_012842325.1 Bacillota bacterium
CATGCCGGTTGTTATCCTGGACCAGCTTAGTATGCACATTGGCGAGCTTTTTGACTTAAGCAAAATACCCTGGGATAACTCACCCAGAAATATCAAGATATTGAACGAAACTATGGCCTATTACAAGGCCGTCGGAATTAAAGTGACGGGAACTCAGAACTGGGCGCCACCTCACTCCCGGCCAGCATCCCTTTCGCTCTTTGGATATCGGTACTGATCTGTTTCCTGAGTTCCTCCAGAGACCGGAACTGCTTTTCGGGCCGCAGGTAAGCCAAGAATTCTACCCTGATCCTCTCCCCATAAAGCTCTCCGGAATAATCGAAGAGGTTGATTTCTAACCGGACCTCCTCCCGGTTAAAGGTGGGTGCGCTCCCCACATTGGCAACACCATAAAAAATGTCTTTGGCCAACCCGCATTTCACCAGATAAACTCCCCGGGCAAGGGCCAGCTTCCGCGGGACCTGTATATTGGCGGTGGGAAAACCCAGGTTGCGGCCCCTTTTATCGCCATGGACAACGATCCCCTCTACGGACGGATAGCGCCCCAGCAACTCGGCCGCCTGTCTTATTTGCCCCTTCCACAGGAGCTGTCTGATTCTGGTGCTGCTGACAACTGTGCCCTTTACCACCACCGGGGGAACGATGGTGACAGACAGGGAAATGGCTTCCCCGAGCTGCCGCAGAAGGGCCGTCGTGCCCTCACCCCGGAGGCCAAAGCGGTAGTCATAACCGACTACAACCCCTTCGAGGCCCAGTTTGTCCTTTAAAACAACGGTAATAAACTCCCGGGGGGTAATTTTACGGAAAGCTTCATTAAATTCCACCAGCAAAAGGACATCGACCCCCATTTTTCTCAGGATGCGGGCCTTCTCGGCCCCGGTGGTCAGTAAAGGGGGGCTGTTCCCCGGGTTGATGAGTTCTTCCGGGTGGGGCTCAAAGGTCATAACCATGGCTGTTCCCCTTCTTGCCCGGGCCTGTTCTATTGTCGTCCTTATGATCTGCTGGTGACCTAAATGGACGCCGTCAAAATTCCCTATGGCAGTAATGATTCTGGGAAATCTCTGCTGCCAGTTGTCCAACCCATA
Organism: Bacillota bacterium; assembly: GCA_012842325.1. GTDB lineage: Bacteria > Bacillota > DTU030 > DTU030 > DTU030 > DTU030. The sequence goes on from DUTA01000004.1 coordinate 1,086, forward strand.
AATTACTTCCATTTCTTTCCTTTGCTCCTAATCATTCATGATCCAGAAAGACCTTGCAGGGATGAAAATAGCCACTTGGCCCTCCTTCCCGCCAGATTGCCAGGGCCAGCAGCCGGTTCTCCGGTTGTTCCAGCCTTACCAGCTGTCCGGGCTTAGGGGGTGCAGACATATTCTCAACACCCCCGGGATAGACCCGCTTCCCATTGGCGATTAAACTGACCATTTCAGGCCTGACAACAACCCGGGGCAGCTCCCCCAGGGCGCTGCTCAAAGGAAGGAGAAGGCGGGACAGATCGTCACACTTTGCTATTTCCTCCAGCAACCAGGCATCATTTGCCTCATAGGGTCCAACAGCGATGCGCAGCAAATAGGAAAGGTGGGCCCCACAGCCGAGATATTCGCCAATATCGGCAGCCAGGGTCCGCATGTAGGTCCCCTTGGAGCACTGGCATTCAAAGAGGACCCTGGGGTGACCTTCCTCCTTGTCCCGGTAAAACTCGAGGAGTTCCAGGCGTTTAATCTCTATGGGGCGGGGAGGGCGGGACACCTCTCGCCCTTCCCGGGCCAGTTGGTAAAGGCGCTTTCCCCTGTGCTTCAGGGCCGAAACCATCGGCGGGATCTGGGTCATTCTTCCCGTAAAGCGGGCAAAGGCCTGTTCCACCTGGCTTTGGGTTAGGTCTACCTTCTGGCTGGACAGGACCTTTCCCGTGGCATCCTGGGTGTCGGTCCTCACCCCAAAGGTGATTTCCCCGCGATAGACCTTGTCCATTCCGGTCAAATACTCATTCAGGCGGGTGGCCTTTCCCACCAGGAGGACCAGGACACCCGCCGCCGCTGGGTCAAGGGTACCGGCATGCCCAACCCGCCTCAGCCTGAATTGTTTCCGGACAAATTCGACCACATCATGGGAAGTCATTCCGGGGGGTTTAAGGAGGTTAAGAATTCCCTGCACCGGCTTTTTCCCTCCCCGCCAGGGCGGCAGCCACACCCGCCAGCATTTC
>DUTA01000030.1 GCA_012842325.1 Bacillota bacterium
CATGCCGGTTGTTATCCTGGACCAGCTTAGTATGCACATTGGCGAGCTTTTTGACTTAAGCAAAATACCCTGGGATAACTCACCCAGAAATATCAAGATATTGAACGAAACTATGGCCTATTACAATTATAACATCCTTTGCAGCCTGGGCTGGGGAGTAATTCCTGGTATCCTGCCCCTTTTTGCCACGGGCTTGCCGTCAACTTCTTTGAGGTCCATGGTCATGTCGATGGGTGGGGCACTGGTAATATAGCTGCCGACGCCAAAGGCAGCCGCACCTGCTTTACCCAGCTCCACAATCCGCTCGGGCGTAACACCACCGGAAACAAAGATCTTGACATGGTTATAACCGGCCTGGTCGAGGCGGTTGCGTATCTCATAAACAAGCTCGGGGGTAACCCCGCCCCTTTCTCCCGGCGTATCGAGCCTTACCCCGTCCAGGGCACTGCCCAGGGCTTCCGCTACCCGCAGGGTCTCCTCGGCTTCATCTTTGAAGGTGTCGACCAGGATGATCCTGGGCGCGTCGGGGGGCATAACTTCATGGTATGTATGGGCCACGGTAACGGTGTCGCCCACGATCAGAAAGGCAGCATGGGGCACGGTTCCGGAAGGATTGCGGCCGGCCAGCTTGGCGCCCAGAATACAACTGGCGCCATCCACTCCTCCGATCAGGGCAGCCCGTTCCATGACCGGTGCCACCGCCGGATGGACATGCCTGGCTCCAAAGGCAAAGACGCCCTTTTCACCGGCAGCCTTCTTGCATTCCCGGGCCGCCGTCGCCCAGCCGCAGGGGCTGGCCAGCATGCCCAGGATAACCGTTTCATAGAGCCCGAATTCGCCATAGGGACCCTGGATGCGCATAATTACTTCCTTGGCGGCAAACTCTTCCCCTTCAGGCAGGGCCCACAGCTTTACTCCCTTTAGCTCCCGGAGAAGATTGATCACTTCCTCGGTCCCCGCCATTACACCCGCCCGCCGGGGGAAGATTTCTGCCACCACGTTGGTAGCAAGCTTTCCCAGGCGGTTGAGAATCTCATATGTCCGGACAAAATAGATATCGGTAGTTGCTCCCATGGCTATTTCTTCGTGGGTAGCAGAATGGAATTTTCGTGCCGGCAAAATCTGCAGATTATTCACTGCCTCCAGGGAGGTCAGTTTCTGCTCGGTCATTAGATCCACTCCTTTGACAATTGATACAGTGTCACTTCCTATATTTCTCCCCATTGCACCGTTTTCCTCTTCCAAGTTCTCCCCTTTGTCTATTTTTGATAAATTTCTTGATAGCGCCTGTAGTTGTGCAGCACCTTAACGACGTAGGAGCGGGTCTCGGGGAAAGGGAAGCCCTCCAGCCCCGCCGGCTTACCCTCCGCCTGCTGCTTTTCCAACCAGCGTTTTACATTCCCCCTCCCCCCATTGTAGGCCGCGAGGACAAGGTCTAAATCGCCAAACTCCGCCTGTAAACTGGCCAGATACCAGGCTCCGATCTGTATATTGATCTCCGGATCATAGAGCAGGTCCGGGGTAAAACCCTCCCAGCCTAGGTTTTCCGCCACCCACTGGCCCGTTTCCGGCATGATCTGCATCAGGCCCACTGCTCCCATGGGAGACAGGGCCCGGGAATAATACTTGCTTTCCACCCTGATTACCGCTGTAATCAGGTAGGGGTCAACGCCATATTCCCTGCTATAGCGAAAAATTACGTCCTCGTAATGAATGGGATAAAGAAGGCGCCAGAGCCAGCCGGTATGGAAAAGAAAATAGATCATGAACACCGCCAGGATCAAATACGGCAGGAGGCGCCGCCATTTCCTCAGGTCAATTAGCATGTTCTGCCTCCGGTCAGTTTGTTGTTAATCCTTATGCAGTATGCTTATAATACTATGCCATTTCACCGGTGATGTAAATAGGACCGGAGGATCTCCTGGACCTGCCTGCGGGTTGCAGCTATGTCCCCGGAATTGTCTATTATCCGGTGGGCATACCTGATCTTTTCTTCCAGGGGCATTTGGGCCCTAATTCTTGCCTCTGCTTCCGGGAGCGAAAGATTGTCCCGCTCCAGCAGCCGTTTTATCTGCATTTTTCTGGGGCAGGTGACCACCCAGACCTCATCGACCAGGTGGTGGATGTTGGCCTCAATGAGGAGGGGGGCATCGAGGACGGCAACTTCTGCCCCCATTTCCCGTAAATGTTGCAGGCGGCGTTTTGTTTCCTCGATAATCCGAGGATGGGTTATTTCATTTAACCTTTGCCGAGAGGAGGGATCAGCAAAAACCAGCCGGCCCAGGAGCTTGCGATTAATGGTACCGTCCGGGTTTATAATCTCCCTGCCGAAATGCCGGACAATTTCCCGGTAAGCGGGCTTTCCCGGCTCCACTACCTCCCGGGCAATGAGATCGGCATCGATGATGGGGAACCCCATTTCTGCCAAGATCTGGGAAACGGTGCTCTTTCCCGTGGCAATCCCTCCGGTAAGGCCAATAACCCGCATCTTGTATCCCCCCTCCCCTTCCTGTCCCTTTTCCCACCGTGCACTCCAATTTTTCCCCATGGCCGGCCCACCTATTCAGCCGCCCCCATCCTTGGCCACCCGGCAAAGGATTCCGTTTCCTATTTGGTATCGCATTTCAGGGGCTGGCAGCAGGGACAGTATACAGAACCCCGCCCGGCAAGCCGGACCTTTTCCAGGGTAGCGCCGCATTTGACACAGGGTTGTCCCCCCCGGCCATAAACGGCCAGCCGTTTCTGAAAGCCGCCGGCCTTTCCCTCCCCATCCACATAGTCCCGGACCGAGGTACCCCGGTAGCGGATACCCTCTTTGAGAACCTCGCAGATGGCCCGGTGGAGGCGGGCTACTTCTTCTCCTGTGAGGGAAGCGGCCTGCCGGGCCGGGTGGATACCAGCCCGAAAGAGGCTTTCATCAACGTAAATGTTCCCCAGGCCGGCCAGCAGTTCCTGATTTAAAAGGGCGCCTTTAATGGTGGTCCGCCGCCCTGCCAGGACTTCCTTCAAGTAAGCCGGTGTAAACTGGGGTCCCAGGGGTTCGGGGCCCAGGCAGGCAAGGCCCCGGATCTGGTCCAGCTCCCCTTCCCGGACCAGGTAGATGGTCCCAAAGGTCCTGAGGTCGTGAAAGCGAAGCTGCTCCCCGTTGTCCAGGTGAATAATAAGGTGGGTGTGCTTGTCCACGGGGGCTGCAGCCGGCAGATAGAGGAGCCGGCCCGTCATCCGGAGGTGAAAAACCAAACAGTATCCTTCGGATAAATGCAGGAGGAGATATTTCCCCCGGCGGGAAAGATCCAGTACTTCCTTGCCCCCAAGGAGGCTGACAAACTCTTGGGCTGCCGGCCTTTTTATTAAGCGGGGTAAATGTACCGTTGCTCCCATGATCCTCCTCCCCACCAGTTTGGGCAGGAGGGTGTTCTTTATTGTTTCTACTTCGGGCAGTTCGGGCACTGCTTTACCTCCTCGTCTAGGAATCCTTCTTTACCTCATACCAGTTCTTACCGACCTTCAATTCCACCACCAGGGGCACTGCCAGCTCCACTGCCCCTTCCATACATTCCTTGACCAGCTCCTTTACCTCGGCCAGCTCCTCCCGGGGCACGGAAAAGATGAGTTCGTCGTGAACCTGGAGGAGGAGGCGGGTGGCTAAACGACGCCCGTTAAGCTGCCGGAAAACGTCCACCATGGCCTTCTTGATAATATCGGCAGCCGTCCCCTGGATGGGCGTGTTCATGGCGGTGCGTTCGGCAAAGGAGCGAAGGGTATAGTTGCGGCTCTTTATATCAGGTAAGTACCGGCGTCGCTTCATTAAAGTAGTCACATAGCCCTTCTCCCTGGCCTCAGCGACAACCCCCTCGATGTAGGCCTTGACGCCGGCATAGCGGGCAAAATAGTTGTCGATGTATTCCCTGGCTACCCGGCGGGGTACACCCAGGTCCCGGGACAGGCCATAGTCGGAGATCCCGTAGACAATTCCGAAATTCACCGCTTTGGCCCGATCCCTCATCTCCGGCGTCACCTGCTCCAGGGGAACCCCAAAGATCTCGGCGGCGGTGCGGGCGTGGATATCCTGTCCCTGGCGGAAGGACTCTAGAAGATACGGGTCCTGGGAAATATGGGCCAAAACCCGAAGCTCAATCTGGGAATAGTCGGCCGTCAGGATCAGATCCCCCTCCCGGCTGGGGATGAAGGCTTTGCGCAGGCGCCGCCCCAGTTCCAGGCGGATGGGGATATTCTGCAGGTTCGGTTCCGTACTGCTCAGGCGGCCAGTGGTGGCCACCGTTTGGTTGAAAGTGGTATGTACCTTGCCGGTGGCAGGGTCCACCTGGGCCATGAGGCCGTCGATATAGGTGGTCTTCAGTTTCATTAGCTGCCTGTACTCCAAGATCCGCTCCACGATGGGATGCTCGTCCGCCAGCTTTTCCAGGACCTCGGCATCGGTGGAATAGCCGGTCTTGGTCCGCTTGATCACCGGCAGCTTGAGCTTTTCAAAGAGGATGGTGGCCAGCTGCTTGGGGGAATTGAGGTTGAACTCCTCCCCGGCCAGCCGGAATATTTCCCCCTCTATGGTGGCCAGCTTGCCCCCAATCTCCGCCCCCATTTCGGCCAGGGCCTCGGTATCGATGGCCACCCCTTCTTCCTCCATGGCCGCCAGGACCTGAATGAGGGGCAGTTCTACCTGGTTGTAAAGGGTGAGCAAATCCAATCTTTCCAGTTCTGCCGTCAGCTTTTCTTGGAGGGACGGGAGAACGGCGGTCCGGGTGGCGGCAAAGGCGGCCAATTTCTCCTCCTCCAGGCTGGCCGGTTTTACCGCCTTCCGCCCCTTCCCCACCAGCTCCTCCCAGGCAGGCACACTCCCATTGAGATAGGTGCTGACGATCTGATCCAGGGAATGGCTGGCAGCCGGGTTCAGGAGATAGGAGGCAATCATGGAGTCGAAGGCCAGTCCTGCCAGCTGGATCTGGTAGCCATGGAGGAGTTGGTAGGCCGCCTTGGC
>DUTA01000031.1 GCA_012842325.1 Bacillota bacterium
AATATTCAAGTTGGCCGCCGGTTCCAGAACCGTGTAGATCTCACCGAGCAGGCCCACCCGCAGTGGGGTGGCATCCCGCACCGCCACCTCCTCGAAGGCTGTCCTGATGCGCCTTTCCGCTGCTGTCACTTCCGGCAAAGTGGCGGCGGCATCGAGCCAGGCCAGGGCCCGGCGGTAAAGCTCGCCGGTCTCACCCCTGTTTATTTCCCGGCACCTGGTCCTGGCCGCCAGCCGGTCCAGGCGGTCCAGGAGCACCAGTTTGGCCCAGGCCAAACGCCCGGCCTGCCAGATCCGGGCCGGGGAAGCCCTCCCCGCCAGCTTCCAAACCTGGCCCAGGGTCTGCCAGAAGTGGCCCCGGGGTGGTTCCAGGACTATCATCTCGTACTTTACCCCCAGATCAGCCAGGATTTCCCGCTGCACCTGGGCGTAGTAGCCAAAGCGGCAGGGGCCCACACCGCCGGCCATGATAATGGTGTCTGCCCCCCTCTCGTAGGCTTCCAGGTAGTTGCCCACATTTATTTTCAGGGGCAGGCAGGCAAACTCGGGAGAATAGCGGGAGCCCAGGCCGATGGTCCGGTCGGTTATGGGGGGCGGTTCTATAACCTCAATCCCCAGGGTTTGGAAAAAGGCCTTCAGGGGGATGGCTATGTTGCCCATGTGGGGAAAGGTTATCTTCATCTTCCCCGCCTCCATTCCAGGGTGTCGACAAAAGCCTCGAGGCGGGTGATTAAACCGGCCTCGCCGCTGTGTTCGTCCAGGGTGAGGAGGAGGAAGGGAAAGCCCTGCCCCCGCCGGGCCCTGCGCTCCACCAGTTCCCCAACCAGGGAATCGGGGCCGCAACCGAAGGATATTAAATGGATTATGCCGTCGATTCCCGGGTCGGTGAAGAAGTGGGAGGCGGCGCCCAGGACAGACCGGCCCAGGGTCCAGAACAATTCCTTGGGGAGGCGCCGGGCATAGCAGGCAATGGTTTTTGGAGGCAGCATTTCCGGAGTTTGCACCTCCACGCCCATTTCTTCCAGGCGCTGCAGCAACCCCATGTTAACATAGCCGTCATAGATGTTGTAGGGGTGGCCCAGCACCCCGACCCTGAGCCGCCTCTCGGCCCTCCTCTTCTCTTCGCCTGCCTTCCCCTCCAGCAGTTCCTGGGCCTCCAGGGGAAAGAAACCCTGCCGCTGCAGCTCCTGCCACCGGCGCCAGCGCCGCCAGGCACGCAAAAAGGCGGACCAGGCCCGGCAGGAACTGGCCTGAAGCAGGGCGGCCGTTTCAGCCACAGCGGCCCACACCCCCCTTCCCCTTCGGTTCACGTCGATGGTCGGTGAAAGCAGGGGGGGCAAATTGGTCAGGGAGTGGCGCACCATATCGGGCAGGCCCAGAAGCTTGGGACAGATGTAGGCCCTCCTCTGCACGCTCACCAGGCGGGGAAGAAAGAGATAGTCGACCCTGTCCTTCAGCGCCTGGACATGGCCGTAGAATGCCTTCACCGGCAGGCAGGTCTCATCCACCGCCGCCGCCAAACCCTGCTGGAGGATCCTTCTGGTAGTGGGTCCCGATTCCACCACCTGGCAGCCGAGGCCGGCCAGGAAATCCCGCCAGAGGGGATAATAATGATAAAAGAGAAGGGCCCGGGGAATACCCACAACCGGCACGCCTTCTACCTCCCATCTGCTGCATGCTCCTACAGATGAATATTACCCTATTGGCCCTTCTCTATACAGTTTTGTTCCTTCCCACTCTGAACCTGACGAATGGATAAATAAAAAGTGTTGCCCTCCCCTTCCCCACGTTTTGCAGGGTGACCAACCGGTTTTGCCATTAAATTCAATTTTCAACTGTCACTTGTCAATTTTCATTATCGCCTGGCGAGCTGGGAAGCAAAAACCAGCTCCACCCCCAGCCCCTCCAGCTCCGGCAGGAATTCCCGCAGGGCCTGGACCATGGCCGGGTGGACATGGCCGATGGCAATAAATTCCCCTTCCTCCCGGGCCAGTTCCGCGGCCCGCCGCAGCTGCTTCTTAATGCTTTCCGGCTCTTTCTCATTGTCGAGGAAAAGGCGGTTTTCCGCCACCGGTATCCCCAGCTGACGGGCCAGGGCGGCCGCCACCGATTTGTTGGTCGTCCGGCTGTCGATGAAAAAGAGCCCCCTCTCCCCCACCGCCTCCAGGAAAGGGAGCATGAGCTCCTCCCTGGCTGTGACCTTGGAACCCATGTGATTGTTGACGCCGACGGCCCCGGGTACCTCCTCCAGGGCTGCCGCCACCGCTATTTTGATCTCTTCCGGTGTCATGCCGGCGGTGATGGCCCCGGGCCCGGGGGACAGCTTTTCATTGAGGGGTTCCATGGGCATGTGCAGGAGCACCTGATAGCCCCTTTCCCGGGCTTCCCTGGCTTCCGCCTGGCTGGCCCTCCTGTAGGGTATGACGGCAAAGGTGAGGGGTACATCCAATTCCATCATTTCTGCCGTCCCCGCCACTCCCCCGCCGAAATCATCGATTATGATGGCCAGTTTCCCCTGCGGGGGCGGGGAAGTTTTCCCCTGGATCAGAGTCAGTTCATGGGTGACCAGGGGGATTGGCCGTCCGGCAATCTCCGGACTGATACCCACCTTCAGAGTTACCACCCGGGCCCCCTGGCTGTCCCCCTCTTCCCTGCCGCTTATGCCCGCCTCCACGGCAGCAAGCTCCTCCTCCAGGGCTGCCAGGTAAGAATCCAGGGGCGGCTCTTCCGGCAGGCTGACCCGGAGCGCCCGCCGGTTCCAGCTTACCCGGGTCCGGGGAGGTCCGGGCACCAGCCGGTCCAGCTTTTGGGTCTCATCGGCAACGATCAGGTACCGGCCTCCGCGGGCCAGGGCAGCCTCCAGGGCCCGGTCCACATCCGCCACCGGAACCGTCATTTCCTCAATCTTTTCCTCTTCTCCTGTCTCCCCGGGCGCGGGCCGCCGCCCCGGGAAAAGGCCGCACCCGGCCAGCACCGCCAGGGATAACAGCAACAGCAAAAAGCAAAGGACTGCCCGTTTCATGCTCTCCCGTCACCTTTCCGCCTCCCGGTGAAAGCCTGCCACCAGCGCTGGAGGATACCTTTATTCTTAAGTTCTACGTATGGAACATTATTGCCGGCCGGGACAAAAATTACACCCAGGTCGGTTATTTCTTCTTCTACCGTCAGGTACCGTTTTCGATAGCCCCCTGCCTCGGGCTTCAGTGTTACCAGTTCCCAGGGAGGAGCCAGCTCCCCCATGCTCCCTGCCAGCTCGGCCGGGGAAAGGACCTCCCTCCCGCCCACCGCCAGGATCACCTCACCGGGCACAAGGCCAAGGCTCTCCCCCAAACCGCCGGGCACCGGCGCCAGGACCATGGCTCCCCGGGGCGGCGGGACAAAGATGGCCCTTTCCTTAAATTCCCGCCGGTTCCCCAGATACACCACCAGCTCGTGCCCCAGGGGGGACAGGAGGGCGGCAAGGCCGAGGAGGGGCGGGTAAAAGGAAGCCCCAATAGCTGCCAGGAGAAGGGCCAGGCTGTAGAGGGCCAGATAGGCGGCAGAGCGCCTTGCCTTTTCCCGGGGCCGGCAAGTAAGGGCCAGATCGCTGTAACCCAGGGCGGCCGTTACCATATAAACGGAATAGACCAGCTCCTTCCCCGGCGGCAGCTGCCGCGGCTGCAGCAGGGGCCACCACGGGGGCATCCGGATCAAATTGGCGGGAAGCTCCGGCAGTTCCAGGGCCACCGCCAGCATTACCGCCACCGGCACAGGCCAGAATTTCTGGAGATTAAAGCCGCCCACCAGTTCCCCCGAGGGCTTCTTCACAATTACCGGCGTCGGGTCCAAATGCCCCGTCAGGAAGATCAGCAGGCTTTCCACCATGTGGAGCACTGCCACCAGGGACAAGATCTGGGGTATCTCCAGCTGGGGAAAGCCAAAGATGAGATGGGAAAGGGAAAGGAGCCCCCCGGCATAGGCAAAGCACATGAAACGGGGGTTGATGAGCAGGAGAAGCATAGCCGCCGGCCAGAGGTAAGCAACACCGGCCCCGGTGAGGGATACCCCCACCAGAACCAGCAGGAAGCTGCCGGCTACACCCCCCGCCAGGCCGTAGATCAGGGAACGCCAGACCTGCTTCCCCGCAGAACTGAAGGCGTGCCCGAAGAGTTTTTGCTCCAGACTGTTAATCCGCCGGTACTGGCTGTGGACTAAAACCAGCACCACCCAAAAAATGGGATTGAAAACAAGCCGGGGCAGGAGATTGAGAATTAAGGCACCGATCGCTTGCCAGGGAAACATATGGCATCCCCATCCTTTTTCCCTGCCAACCCCCCGGGGCAAAAGGGCTCAGGACAAAGCTTCCCGGAGGATTTCCAGGGCCGCCTCCAGCTGCTCATCCCTCTCTGCTTCCGGGTTAAACTCCACCGTTACATCGGGCATGATGCCCTCCTTATCGATGAAATGGCCTCCGGCGGTAATATACATGGCCGTCGTCAATCTCACTCCGACCCTGTCGCCCAGGGGATAAACGGTCTGGACCGAGCCCTTGCCAAAGGTCCTGGTCCCCACCAGGGAAGCCCGGCCGGAATCCTTCAACGCCCCGGCAACAATTTCCGCGGCGCTGGCGCTGCCGCCATCGACGAGGACAACCATGGGGATATCGGGGCAAAGGGGTTCCGCAAAAGTAGTGATGGTCTCCTCCCCTCCATCCCGCCCCCTGACGTGGAGGACGGGCTCCCCGGCCGGCAGGAAGAAGCCGGCCACCTCCACAGCGACCTTCAGGACACCGCCGGGATTGCGCCTCAGGTCTAAAACCAGGCCTTTCACCCCCTGTTTTTCCAGGGCGGCCAGGGCCTCCCGCACCTCATCTCCGGTATGCTCATTAAAAACACTTATCCGCAGGTAGCCGATGCCCACTTCCTCTTCCAGTATCTGATGCCGGACCGAAATAATGGGAATATGATCCCTGACCAGGGTCACTTCTGTGATCTCCTCCCCGCGCCTGATCCCCAGAACAACCTCGGTGCCCACAGGACCGCGGATCAGTTCCGCCGCCTGCTCCAGGGTCAGACCTGCCAGGGACCGGCCGTCGACGCTGGCAATAATGTCCCCCGCCTGGAGCCCGGCCGCCTCCGCCGGGGAACCGGGCATGGGCGGATCTACGATGACAATGTTGCCCTCCCAGAGGGTCATAATAACCCCTATGCCCCCGAAGCTCCCCGTCACCATGTCCTTTAACTTCTGGTAATTCTCCCGGTTGAGATACTCACTGTAGGGATCCTCCAGGGCTTCCACCAGACCCTGCAGGGCCCCCTGCTGCAGCCTGCTGTCCTCGACCTCCCGGACATAGCGCTCCTTAACCAGATGGTAGCCGTTGACCAGAAGTCCCAGTTCATCGATGACGGCCTGGGCGGCCTGGTACTTGAAATACCAATAACCGTTCCCGGCTGCCAGGGCAACGAGGAGCAAAAAAATCAGCCCACTAACCAGTATCCTGGGCCATCTAGACATTTCATCACCCTTCCCAAATGTCCCGGCTCATGGTTTTTCTACAGTATATGCCGCCGGTATAGTTGCTATCCCCGGAGCCGGCCGGCTCCGGGGATAGCAAAGGTACACTCTAACCCCTTTGTCTTTCCTGCCTTTAGGGCAACCAGTCCATGGGATTTACCGGGCTGCCGTTGACCCGCACTTCAAAGTGGACGTGGGGTCCGGTACTGAGCCCGGTGCTCCCAACCCGGGCAATGGTCTGCCCCCGGATCACCGTATCCCCCGCCTTTACCAACAGGGCGGAATTGTGGGCATAGAGGGTGGAAATACCGCCACCGTGGTCTATGATTACCGTATTGCCGTACCCGCCCTGGGGGCCGGCAAAGATTACCGTTCCCGGTGCCGCGGCAAAGACCGCCTGCCCGTGGGGTGCCGCAATATCAATCCCGCTGTGCATCCTGTTGGTCCCCAAAATGGGGTGATGCCGCATGCCAAAGTTGGAACTGATCCGCCGCGTCGGCCCTGTGGGCCACTGCATGGCCCCCTTGCCGGGAGAAACCAGGGCTTCGCCCATCCGCTCCTGCTGCAGGCGCCGGATCATTTCCTCGATCTGCCGGGATGTGCGTTCCAATTCATCGAGGGCCGCCTCGTAGATTTCCTTCTCGGCCTGGATCTTTTCCAAAAGCTGCTCCCGCTGGGCAGTGTCGGCCTCGATCTGGGCTTTCTTCGCCTCAGCCTGCTGCTGCAGGGTCAGCAGGCGCTCCCGCTGTTCCTCCAGTTCCGCCTTCTTCTGGGCTATTTCCTCCCGCTTCTGCTGGATGCTTTCCAGCAGGACCACATCCTGGCTGATTATCTCCTGCATCAGGTCAGCCCGGTTGAGGAAATCGGAAAAGTCCGTGGCAGAAAGGAGCACATCCAAATATGTAACTGTACCGTTTTCATACAGGGCCCGGAGGCGACACCCCAGAATTTCTATCTGGCGTTCCAGTTCGGCTTCTGCTTCCTCCAGGGCCCTGGTGGTCTCGCTGATGCGGTTTTCCGTTTCCCGCAATTCCCGCTCCAGCCGGTTCAGTTCCCCCTGGGCCTGCTCCAACCGCTGCTCCAGGACGGACAATTCCTCCAGCACGCCCCGTTCCTGGCGGCGGACACTGCCCAGGCGGCTCTCCGTCTCCCGAATTTTCTCCTGCAGTTGCTGGAGCTCATTATATTTTTCTTCCAGTTCATCATTTGCGAACACAATACCCGGCAAAATCAGCAGGGCCACCAGCATGGCGGCCAGAACCCTATAGTTCCTGGGCAAGGCTTGTCCCTCCTTACCAAAATAATTGCTGGCACCGCCTTTACCGGCGCAATTTCTATCCCAGGGATCTAACTCCCTTTCCTCCCAGGTTGGCTGCAACCCCTGCCTACACCCGCAGGAAACGCCGCAGGGACAGCAGGCTGCCAAAGGCTCCAACTAAAAACCCCAGGCCCAGGAGGAGCAGAGTGAGGGGCTGCATGATCCCTTCCGGTGAAAGGACGGGGATAAAGGGCAGGCTGCTGTAAATGCTGGTCACCACCCAGTCGTAAAGTCTGCTTAAGATCAGGACGGCGACCAGGGTCCCCAGAAGTCCCAGCAGGATCCCTTCCAGGATAAAGGGCCAGCGGATAAACCAATCGGTGGCCCCCACCAGCTTCATGATGCCGATCTCCCGGCGCCGGGCAAAGACCGTCAACCTGATGGTGTTGGAGATCAGAAACACCGTGGCCATGAGAAGGAGCACCACCAGCACCAGGCCGGCGATCCGGATGGAGCGGGTCAGGCTGAACAACCTTTCCACTACCTCCTGCCGGTATTTAACCTCGGCCACACCCTCGATCTTGGCCACCTCCTGGGCGACAACCTTCACCTGGTCTGCTTCCACCGCCTTGATCTCGAAGGAATGGCGCAGGGGGTTCATTTCTTCGACAGAATCCAGGAGATCCTGCCGCTCCCCGAACTGCCGCCGCAGCCGCTCCAGGGCCTCTTCCCGGCTGACGAATTCGCTTTCCTTCACGCCCGGCAGGGCTTTGATCTCCCTGGCAATGCGGCCGATCTCTTCCTCTGCCAGTTCTGAATCCAAAAAAGCTGCTATCTCAACCTGGGCCTCCAGGGTATCGGCCAGATGATTGAGGTTGATAACCAGCAACACGAACAACCCCAGGATTAAAAAGGACAGGGCTACGGTACTGATAGAGGCCAAGCTCATCAAACTGTTGCGGCGCAAGCTGAGAAGGGTTTCCCTGATATAAAACTCCAGTGTGCTAAGGCGCATCGAACCAGGCCCCTCTCCGTCTCCAAAGAATTATCATCTTCTCCTTCACTCCCTGGTACAATTAGGTTGGGTTACAATTTCGTCATAATAAGCCGAAACCCTTTCTCAATCCCCCTATTTCCCTTTCTTCCAGGGATTTTGTCTCTTCACAGCTGTAAGTGCCCTGCTTTTCGTCCCGGACCACCCTTCCCCCTTCCAGGGCGACAACCCTTTTCTTCATGGCATCGACAATGTCCCGGGCATGGGTGGCCATGATAACGGTGGTTCCCCGCCGGTTGATTTCCACCAGCAGGCGCATGATCTCCCAGGAGGTTTCCGGGTCCAGGTTGCCCGTCGGTTCATCGGCCAAAAGGACGGGGGGATTGTTGACTATCGCCCGGGCCAGACCTACCCGCTGCTGTTCTCCCCCGGAAAGCTGGGAAGGCATGGAGCGGGATTTATGGGCAAGGACCACCAGGTGGAGAACCGCCGGTACCTGCCGCAGTATTTCCCGCCGGGGTGCCTCCACCACCCGCATGGCAAAAGCCACATTCTCATAGACGGTCTTGTCGGGCAAAAGGCGAAAATCTTGAAAGACGACACCGATACCCCGCCGGTAATAGGGGATCTGGTGCCGCTTTAACTTTGCTATATTGACGCCGTTGACGAGAATCTCCCCCGAACTCGGCAGTTCCTCCCGCAGGAGGAGCTTGGCCAGGGTCGATTTCCCTGCCCCGCTGGGGCCGACGAAAAAGACAAATTCCCCCTTTTCAATTTCAATACTAATATCCTGCAGAGCTACATTGCCATTGGGATAGACCTTGCTTACATTACACAGCTTGATCATGTCCTTCACTCCCCACTCCAGTCCCCACTCCAGTGCGACCCGTATTTCGTCTTTATCTGTATAGCTTTTCGACAACTTGCAGGGAATTCCTGTCGCAGAACATTTTTTCCATTTTTTTCAGCGTCTTTTTTACCTCCCGGGGGCCAGCCTCCCCTGTTCAAATAAAGGAAAAAGCAAGCCCTGAACTCCGGACAGAAAAAAACGCCAATTCCCCCCGGAGGAAACCTCCGCCAATCACCATCTGCACCCACCTTCATATACTGTAGGTAGATACGGGGCGAAAGCTGAAGACCGGCAGTGCCGGTCGGCTGCATAACCTTGAGATTGATCACAAGGTTAGTAGTGGCTTCGCAACAAGAAAGGAGTGTGCATAAGAATATGGCCCAAATCCAACAGGTTTTCCCCGGGACCCAGTGCCAGATTGATTGTATAAGGGTCGAAAAGGTCTATGACCAGTGTTTCCAGCTGGAAGAACTGCCCGATACCATTGAGCTTGATCTTGGCCGGGCCCTCCTGCCCACCGATAGCATTTCCTGTGAGATTATCGAAGCAACCTGCACAGTTTTGGAACCACTGCGGGATCCCGATCCCGAAGGTTTCCGGACCATCGACGTGCAGCAGGATGTAACGGTTACGGTAACAGTCATCGATGCCGCCGGGAACGAAGTTGCCTCCACAACTGTCGATCAACCGTCCCACTTCAAATCTGTCACCCTCTTTGCCCCCGAGGGCACCTTCCCCGAATGCGAAATCGTCGATACCTTCTGTGAGCCGGTCTTAATTGTAAACCCCGGCAGTGACACTGAACCTGCTGTTATAAGAATTCTCAAGAAGCTCTGCAAGATCATCTATGTGGTGGCCACGGTAAACCTCCTGGTTCCCACCTTCGGCTTCTGCCAGCCGGAACCCTGTGCAGCCTTCCCGCAGGAATTTGTCTGCCCGCCCGAGAATCTTTTCCCACCCCAGCGGCCAGGCCCGGTGTAAGCGGCAAGCTCCACGGGAAAGGGGAAGACGGCCCCCAGGCCTCTGCCTGGAGGCCGTTTTTTCCTTTTCTGCCGCCTGCTCCGGATCAAGGCCCCCTCCCCCAACCCAATAGTTACCAGTTAGCCGCATTTCTGGCCCCGGGCAAACCTGCCGGCGGATAAGGCACCTGACCCTGTCCCCTCTTTTTTCGTACCCCCAGCGGCAGCTTGTCCCACCTGGCCTCCCTGTCTATAATGCAAGTAACACCCAATCTAACCAAGGGAGGCGGAGTTATGACCAGAGCAAGAACCGTTGTCACCCTGACCCTTGTAACCCTCCTCATACTAACTGTGCTGGCACCGGCAAAGGCAGCAGCGGCCCGCTGGGTCAAGGTGGGGGACCTACCCGGCTACCCCTCCTCTGAGCAGCCGGCCCCTGCCCCGGAACCGTCGGAACCGGAAGAACCCGCAGAACCAGAAGCACCCCAGGTACCGGAAGAGCCCAAACCGGCACCAAATCCCCAGCCAACACCCTCCGGCAAGGGAAAATGGGTCAGTGTGGGGGAGCTCATGAATCCGCCCAAACAGGAGCCCGCTCCCCCGGCGGCCCCAGGCGACCTGCCCCCCATTCCTTCCGGGCTCACCAGTGCGGAAAAGCAATTCCTCCAGTACCTGAATCAGGAGCGGATTGCCGCCGGCCTCCAGCCCCTGACCGTAGATATGGAACTGGTGCGGTTGGCCAGGCTGAAAGCCCAGGATATCACCAAATACAACTACAACGGGCACGATTCCCCAACCTACGGCAATCCCTCCTATATGGCCCGCCGGGCCGGGGTGAAGTTTACCCGCCTGGGCGAGACCATCGTGAAGGCCGGGGATCCCTACAAGGGCCATAAGCTCCTCATGGGAAGCGCTGCCCACCGGAACATCCTCCTCAGCCCCAACTATACCAGGGTCGGCATCGGTGTCGATTACTACAACGGCCGGCACAATATCAACGGGCTGGTGGGCGTCAGCCTCCTGGCCGATTAAAGAAAGGAATCAGTTTTTTGCGGGCGGCAGCAGGCCGCCCTTTCCCTTTCCTAATCCGGTGGCACTTTCCGGGGCCGGCCGTTTTTTTACCGGGGCAGCGGCCTACAGGCCCAAAGAGAAAACCGAGTTGCCTTTTGGCCGGGGGCTGCATAGAATATCCCAGCCAAAGATTCCTACCGCGTTCCTACCACCAGTGAAGGGGGGCATCCAATTGAAACCGGTGAAAAGAATTAAGGCTGAAGATCTGGGTAAGAAAATTGCCTGGAAAAAGGCCAACACCATAATGAAAAAGAAGAAATGCAGCAGGTGACAACCCCACAAACCCAACAGGAAGTTGGGAAAGGATATACCTTCCCTGGCTAAATCCAAGTCCGGCAAATAATGCCGTAAGGGCGGTCGCAAGGCCGCCCTTTAACAGGCCCTTTTCCTCTCCCGGCCCCCCAGTAACAATCGCCCTTAGCGCACCATAAAATATAAGACCTTGGAGTAAGGGGGATAAACCGGCATGACACAACCCCTGGCAGAGGGACGAATAAAATTTCAGATAACCTACCTGCTCCCCACTCCGCCCAATCCGGAGCTGATCAGCTGCCGCGTCGATGGGGCCCATCTCTTTCCCGTCTTCCTCAACCACAGGGAAGTCCTGGTTTTCGGCTACTTCACCACGGCCGTCTGTTATTCCTACAGGAGCGACGGGGGCAGCAGGGACTACCATGTGGCCACCCAGACCCACAACCTGGCCGAGGTAATCCCCCTCCGCTGGGCGCAGGAGGTGCCGGCCGATTGCCCGGCAGCCAGTTTCCGCCTGGAGGTAACCACCCCCACCTCCTGGCAGTGCTGGGCCGAGCCCCGGGTACCGGAGATAAAGGAAAAGGGACGCAGGCTCCCCCTCCTGGCCAGCCTCTTTTCTCACCGCCCCCGCAACCTGGCCGTCTTTGTTGCCAGTGTCATTGCTGTCCAGCTCTTTCCCCGGAGGGAAGAGCTGCCCGCCGAGCCGCCCCGGGAAAGGGAAAAAACACCCTCGCCCCCGGCAACCCAGGGGGAAAAACAAAAACCTGCTCCCCCTCCTGCTGTGCCAAAACCGGCACCGGCGCCGAAAAGGGGCGAAGCCACCGGGGAAAAATGGGAAGGGCAGAAAAAAAACACCGCCGTGGCTCCGGGGCGCCGGGCAGGCCGCCCCACCCTGCTGACCGGGAAAAAGATCGTCCTCCCGGCTGCCTTTATACCTACCACAAGCACGGAAGTGACTGATACCAGGGGGAGCAGGAATGGCAGCCTTTCCACCGCAAGCATCCCCGGGAGGCCCTGGCCATATCCCACAAAAACACTGCCCTTGTCCCCTGTACAGGAGGAAGGAACAGGGACCGCCCCTGCCGCGGCCCCAATCAAAACCTGGCCCAACCTGGCCAAATTGACCCCTCCCCCCAAACCGCCGGGAGGGTGAAGATTTCCCTTTCCCCCTGGCAGGATGTCAGGTCAAAGGGGAAACAAGAACCCGGTCTCCTTCCCGGCCGGGGAAGGCGTAAGCCCGGGGTCAGGGTCACATATAAAACCGGTACATCTTCTTCCCCTGGGGGAAGAAAAGAGGCAGGAGGAAATAGAGATTAGGCCACGGCCAAACCAGACCGTGGATTTGGAGGCTGTCTTAAACTCCCTGCGGCTGTTTTAGAAATTGACAATTGCCAATGGACAATTGACAATTATTTATTCGCGTATATATAAATCAAGCTCATGGAGAAGGGAGGAAATCGCCCTTGGCCAGGCTCCACCTCCTCCACACTTCCCTTCCCTTCACCCACTCCCTGAAGCTGCCCACCGATCCCTTTCCCCAGAAAATTACCGGCCGGGTCAGGGGCTGCCGGCTCAGTCCCCTCCCCCTGGCCGATGGCACCGTTTTGGTTACCGGCACTTATGAGGTAGTAATTGACTACACCAACCTTGAGGGGGAAAAAAAGAAGATCCGGGAAATCCTCTCCCTGGAGGAACGGATACCTGTCCCAACCTGCCCCGATCTCCCGAATCTGCCCCAAAAACTGGCCCCGGGGGAAAAATGGGAACTGGCAGCAAACATCCCGGCACCACGGGTGCGGGTGGAACCGATCCGGATCCAGGAAACAGTGACGACCAGGCGGGGCACCAATAGCTTCAGCCTTACCCCCCGGGCAGTATCGGTCCAAATCGAGGGGGCTCTCGTCCTGGACGGCTGGCTGCATAATGCTAAAGGG
>DUTA01000142.1 GCA_012842325.1 Bacillota bacterium
ATGCCCTCTTGGTGGTGAAGGAGACGGTCTTCGGCTTACTTCTGGGTATAACCAGCCTTATACTATTTCATGCTATCCAGGCCGCCGGCCAGATAATAGATACCCAGATGGGCTTCGGCATGGTCAATGTGCTGGATCCCCAATCGGGAATGCAGGCACCATTACTGGGCAACTTTTTCTACTTATTTGCAACCATGTTATTTCTCTTAAGTGACGGCCACCACCATCTCCTCATGGCCCTGTCCAGGAGTTTTCGCCTCATTCCTCCGGGAACATTGACCTTTCCCGTCTCCCTGTGGTCGGATCTGGGAGAATTGTTTGCCCAGATCTTGTCCTTTGCCCTCCAGATCGCCCTTCCGGTAGCGGGGGTCCTCTTTCTCACCGATGTGGCTCTGGGGATAGTGGCCCGCACCGTGCCCCAAATGAATGTTTTTGTCCTGGGCATTCCCGTCAAGATTCTGATTGGAATGGGGACGATTCTGGCAACCCTTCCCCTCTTCGCTACTGTGCTGCGCCTCTTGTTCCGGCAAATATTTACCAACCTGGAACTCTTGCTCCAGGCCTTGAGTTAGTTTTATCCACCTTGCCATCATCTGGCGGTGGGAAGAGGAGTGTTCCCGATGAACAGGGACAGGCCAGAAAAGGGAGGACGGGAGCAAGGAAAAATAACTGTACCGGTTCCCCGGCGGACAATAAACTTACAGTTATTTGCCCAGGAGAAAACGGAACCGGCGACCCCGCGGCGGCGGGAGGAGGCCAGGCGGAAAGGTCAGGTCTTTAAAAGCCAGGAGCTTGTCTCTGCCCTCCTGCTGGTGGCGGCCTTTGGCGGTTTATATTTGTTTTTCCCTTATATAGGGGGAGAGTTTAAAAAACTTGTCAACTGGGCCTATTCCCTGAACCCGGATCAGGTGGCTACCATTACTGGGTTATGGGAGATCCTTGTTACAGTTATCCTTTTCTTTCTCCGGCTGACTTTGCCCCTGCTGGCCCTGGTCATGGTTGTGGGCCTGGTCAGCAATGTCTTCCAGACAGGTTTTGTTTTGAGCGGGGAACCCGTGGCCTTTAAACTGGAACGGATTAACCCTGTGGAAGGCCTGAAGCGTATTCTCTCCCGGCGGGCCCTGGTGCAGCTGCTCAAATCCATCGCCAAACTGGTCATTGTTCTGATCACAACTTACCTTCTCCTCCGCCAGTTTCTCAAACCCGCTTCGGTCCTGGGGTTAATGGAATTAAAGGAAGGGACCAGATTTGTCGGTTATCTAACCCTGCGCTTGGGCCTCAACAGCGGCGCCGTCCTCCTGGCCCTGGGTATTATGGACTTTTATTATCAGCGGTGGGAGTATGAACGCAGTCTGATGATGTCCAAGCAGGAACTAAAGGACGAGCTGAAGCAGGTCGAAGGGGATCCCCAAATCCGGAGTAAGATCAGGGAGCGCCAGCGTCAGCTGGCCAGCCGGAGGATGATGGAGGATGTGCCCAGGGCCGATGTGGTAATTACCAACCCCACCCATTATGCGGTAGCCCTCAGGTATGATGCCCGGGAGATGTCGGCTCCGGTGGTCCTGGCCAAGGGAAGGGGGTACGTGGCCCTGCGGATTAAGGAAATAGCCAGGGACCACGACATAGCCCTGGTGGAAAACAGGCCCCTGGCCCAGGGATTATACTGGGGGGCGGATATTGGGGAAGAGATACCCCCCGAATTCTACCAGGCGGTTGCCGAGGTCCTGGCTTTTATTTACCGGATGCGGAACCGATATAATTTTCTTGGGAAGGAGGGTTAATAAATGGCAGTACCAGCAGGTTCCTCCCTGGGTTTTTTACGTTACAGTGATATTTTCATTGCCGTTGTTGTGATCACTATTATAATCATGATGATCATCCCCCTGCCGACTTTGCTGGTGGATGTAATGCTGACCTTCAATATTACCTTTTCCCTGCTTGTTCTGCTCCTTGCCATGAACACCCTCCAGCCCCTGGATTTTTCTGTCTTTCCTTCCCTGCTGTTGATTGCCACCCTCTTTCGTCTGGCCCTCAATGTCTCTACCACCAGGCTCATTCTTTTAGAGGGTTATGCCGGACGGGTTATCCTGTCCTTTGGGCAGTTTGTGGTTGGTGGTAACCCGGTAGTGGGCTTTATTATCTTCTTGATTCTCGTAATCATCCAGTTTATTGTTATCACCAGGGGGGCGGAAAGGGTATCGGAGGTTGCCGCCCGCTTTACCCTTGATGCCATGCCCGGGAAGCAGATGAGCATCGATGCCGATCTCAATGCGGGTATTATTACCGAAGAGGAAGCAAGGTTAAAACGACTGGAAATCCGGCGGGAAGCCGACTTTTACGGCGCCATGGATGGGGCCAGCAAATTTGTCAAAGGGGACGCCATTGCCGGGATCATAATAACACTGATTAACATCTGTGGCGGGTTCATAATTGGTGTTATCCAGCAGGGCCTGCCCTGGGATGCTGCCATTCAGAAGTACACCCTCCTGACTGTTGGTGACGGGCTGGTTTCTCAAATCCCTGCCCTCCTGATTTCCACAGCTACCGGCATTATCGTCACCCGTTCGGCAGCCCAGAATAATCTGGGACAGGAATTGACCAGCCAGCTTTTGTCCCAGCCCCGGGTTTTGACGGTGGCGACGGTGCTCCTGGTTTTGCTGGGGCTGGTACCCGGCTTACCGGTAGTTCCCTTCTTTGTCCTGGCCGGTTTTACCGGTTTTTTGGCTTACACCCTCAACACTGCTCCTGTGGCCGGAGGGGAAGAAGTACCGGCTCCGAAACAGGAGGAGAAAGGGGAAATGTATCTTACCCAGAAGGATATGACGGCCCTTTTGCAGGTAGATCCCCTGGAAATCGAATTGGGATACGCCCTGGTTCCCCTGGCTGATCCCCAGCAGGGAGGGGATTTGCTGGAAAGGATTGTTTTATTGCGCAAGCAGCTGGCCCTGGAGCTGGGTTTTTTGGTGCCAACGGTGAGGGTGCGGGACAATATGCAGCTGGCTCCCAACGAATACAGCATCAGCATCCGCGGCTTAAAGACAGCCGGCGGCGAATTGTTGCCCGGTTATCTGCTGGCCATGCGGCCCGAAGAGGAGGGAAAGGATATAGAAGGCATTCCCACACGGGAACCGACCTTCGGCCTGCCCGCTTTATGGATCCCCGAAGAAAGGCGCCAGGAGGCGGAACGAGCCAATTATACAGTGGTGGATTTGCCGGCGGTTCTGGTTACTCACTTGACTGAAGTTATAAAGGATCATGTCCACGAACTCCTGGGCCGGCAGGAAGTGAAAACCCTCCTCGATTCCACCCGGGAGAGTCATCCGGCAGTTGTTGACGAACTGGTTCCGGCCATCCTGGGGCTGGGCCAGGTGCAGAAGGTTTTGGCCAATCTCCTCCGGGAAAGGGTTTCCATCCGGGATCTGGTAACCATTCTGGAAACCCTGGCCGATTACGGGCCCCTGACCAAGGATACCGATGTCTTAACGGAATATGCCAGGCAAGCCCTGGCCCGGCAGATTTCCCAACAGTACCGGCCGGACAGTGGTCCCCTGCCGGTTCTTACCCTGGACCCTAATGTGGAAGAGATGCTCAGAAATGCCCTCCAGAAAACCGAGTATGGGAATTATCTGGCCCTGGCCCCGCGGGAGGCAGAAAAACTGCTGCGGGCAGTGGAGGGCAAGGTACAGGAAGCCATAGACCGGGGTTACCAGCCGGTCCTTCTCTGCAGTCCCGTAATCAGGTTTTACCTGCGACGATTCCTGGAGAAACAGTTTCCCCGCTTGCCTGTCTTATCCTACAATGAGCTGGAAGCTGACCTGGAAGTTCAGGTCATCGGAAGGGTGGGGCTTGTATGAAGATTAAGCGCTATGTGGCCCAAAATCTGCACTATGCCATTCAGCTGGTAAAGGCTGAAATGGGAGAAGATGCCATTATTCTGGATACGAAAAGGAGAAAAAAGGGTGGTTTTCTTGGCCTCTTCGGTCAGGAAGTCGTTGAGGTCACGGCCGGTCTCCCGGAAGCACCGCCCCCTCGTCCTCGTCCCGTGCCTCTCCGTGCCCCTTTGCCCGGGGAAAAGAAAGAAGAAGCCAGGCTGGCTGAGGTGCCATCTTTACCCCTGGCAACCCAGGAAAGGGCCGTGCTGAATGAGGTGCGCAAAGAACTGGATGAGATTAAAAAAATGGTGGCCGGTCTGGCCAGGACGGCAGGAGGGGAAAGGGAGGGGGATTTATTTGCCACCTACCGTCTCCTGGCTGATTTCAACAACCGTTTGGTGGAAAATGAGGTAACGGCGGAAAATGCAGCGGCGCTGGTGGAAAAGGTTATTGCTGCCCTCCCAGAAGAGGATTTGCACGATTACCAGCAGATCAAGGAGTGCCTGGAAAAGATTATTGCCGCCGATCTCGCGGTCATTTCACCCCTCGACGGCAGTGAACAGCAGGTGCTGGCCCTGGTCGGTCCCACGGGGGTGGGAAAGACGACCACCATTGCCAAACTGGCGGCCAAATATGCCCTGCTGGAAAATCGGCAGGTTGCCCTGATCACCGCTGATACATATAGAATTGCCGCCGTCGAACAGCTGCGGCGGTATGCAGAAATCCTCGATGTGCCCCTGGAAGTGGTCCTGGAAGGGAAGGAACTGGAAAGGGCCCTGGAGCGGCACCGGGATAAGAATCTGATTTTAATAGATACGGCCGGGAGAAGCCAGCACAATATTGTGCAGCTGTCAGAACTGCGGAATATTCTCAGCCCATCGGTGCAGATGAAAACCGTGCTGGTGCTGAGCATGACGACAAAGCACCGGGATTTGCTGGACATTGCGGAAAAATTCCGGCGGGTTAACTATGATGCCCTCCTCTTTACAAAACTGGATGAGACCACCAGTTACGGTTCCATTTTCAATATAGCTAAAGCAACGGGAAAGCCCCTGACCTATGTTACCACGGGGCAGAATGTACCCGACGACATTGAGGTGGCAGAGCCGGAAACCATTGCCAAATTGATACTGGGGGAACATTAAGTCATGGCGGATCAGGCCCAGGGATTGCGCAAGCTGGTTGAGAAAATGGGAAGGGACAGGCCCGTTCCCCTTTTTCCAGAAAGCCGTGTCGTGGCCATTACCAGCGGTAAGGGCGGGGTTGGGAAGAGCAACCTGGCTGTCAATCTGGCTTTGGCCCTCAAAGAATACGGGAAAAAAGTACTGGTCTTTGATGCCGATTTGGGGCTGGGCAATATTGACATTATTATGGGGATTATACCTTCCTTCACCCTTGCCCATGTGGTCAGAGGGGAAAGGGAACTGCAAGATATTATTATTTCCGAATACGGGATTAAGCTTATTGCCGGCGGCTCCGGGGTGGAGGAGCTGCTGGAACTGCCCGACTGGCAGCTGCGCAACTTTTTGTCCCGCCTCCGGGACCTGGAGGGGGTGGGCGATTATGTGCTCTTTGATACAGGCGCCGGTATTAACCGGCATGTCCTGGGGTTTGTTCTGGCGGCTACGGATATTATTGTCGTTACCACGCCGGAACCCACTGCCATTACCGATGCCTATGCACTGCTGAAGGTAATTGCCAGCAAAAACCGGGAGGCTGTCGTCCGCCTGGTGGTAAATCGGGCGGTGAACGCCCAGGAAGCCAGGCAGGTAGTCAGGAAACTGCGCTTTGTTGCCCGGGAGTTTTTGTCTTTAGAGCTCGTTGATTTAGGCTATATTCCCGAGGATCCATCTATTTCCAGGGCCGTTAAGGCCCAGAGACCCTTTCTTTATGCCTATCCCCGTTCACCGGCCAGCACATCTTTGCGCCAAATAGCAGAGAATTTTCTGGCTGGAGAAGGGACTGTTCCCAGAGGGGACAAGCTCCAGGATTTTTTCCGAAGGATGCTGGGCCTGTTGCGCAGGTAAAGTTGGGCAGAAGCTGCCCGGTCCCTCCGGAGGGATTACAGTACAAACCTTTCCCAACCAAAGTCCGGAAAACCTCCAGCCAGGATAGGGAAGAGGAGGGAACAAGAAATGGACATTTTCAAGGTCAACCAGAAACTTGAGGTACAGCCACTTTCATCTTCCCTGCTGACGAAGCGAAAACAAGTGTACACTACTTACATTACCGAAGTCGGCAGGGAAACCCTGTCCATAGCGGTTCCCATGTACAGGAGGCAGTATGTTTACTTTCCCAGGGGGCAAAGGCTGAAGGTTTGGGTTCCGGGTCCCACCGCCCTTTATACCTTTACCACCAGGGTGGTGAAACATGTAAGCCATCCTTCCTTACAGCTGGTAATAGAATACCCCTCTGAGGTTGTCCGCTGTCAAAGGCGGCGCCATGTGCGCATCGAGGTATTAATCCCGGCCACTGTGGAGCTTCCCGACAGCCCCGATGAGTGCCTGGAGGGCCATGTTGTGGATTTTAGTGCCGGCGGTGCGAAACTGATTATGAAAAAGACCTGTGAACCGGATACAGTAATTAAACTGACCTTGCTGCAGGCACCCCACCTGCAGACAGAAGCCCGGGTGCTGCGGGTGGGGCCTGTGGAGGAAAAGCGGGGCCACTGGGAGTGGGCGGTGGAATTTATCGGTCTGACTGAACAGGAAAGGGATGAGCTCGCCAAGTTTATCTTTGCCAAGCAGCGGGAAATGCGGCGCAAGGGGTTGTTATAAAGGACTATGCCAACCTTAACCTTCGCCTGGTATATATGAGAAGCGATATGGATGAGGAGGGAGTAAGGTGCTCGATAAATCCCAGTACCTGCAACAGTTTGTGGAGGAAACCAGGGAGTATTTGGAAAACCTTAATAATATCCTGTTGCAGTGGGAACGTCAACCAGAGGATAAAGGGATGGTCCAGGAGGTATTCCGGATTGCCCATACCATAAAGGGTATGGCGGCAACTATGGAATTGGAAGAGATCACTATCCTCAGCCATCACCTGGAGAATCTCCTGGACCATGTGCGGCAGGGTAAAATTAAGGCGGAAGGTTCCTTTTTTGATCTCCTCCTGGCCAGTGTTGATGCCCTGGCCAGCCTGGTGCAGGGTTTGGAAAGGGGCAGCACCCCCGGCAAGGAAGAAATTGCCCCCCTGCTTGCCAGGCTCCAAGGCTTTGGCTCCGGACAAGCCCGTTCCTCCGGTAAAGAAGGGGAACAGGCTTTATCCCTCAGTTTCAATGAATATGAAAAGAAGGTGATGGCCCGGGCCCGGGAAGAGGGGTTTGAAGTCTTTCAAATCAATGTCTGGCTTCAGCCCGACTGCCTTCTCAAAAGGGCCAGGGTGTACGTGATTTTAAGGAGCCTGGAACAGCTGGGCGAAATAATTAAGACGGTTCCCACTGTGGAGGATCTGGAAGAGGAAAAATTCACTGATCATTTTACTGTTGTCCTGATCTGCCGGGCAGGCGAGGAGGCCATAAGGAAAACCATGGAGGGCCTGGCGGAAATTGAGCGGTATGAGCTGTTAGCCCTTGCCGAACCGGCGGCACCGGCAGCTTCTTCCCGGTCTCCCGCAGCGGAGGGAAGCAGTGGCACGAAAAAGAAGACAAAGGACAAAGATCGTATGAGTGCCCGGCAGACGGTCAGGGTCGGCATTGATCGCCTCGATCAATTGATGAACCTGGTCGGTGAGCTTGTAATCACCAAGACCAGGCTGGAACAGTTACTGGCCCTCCATACGGGAAGTGAAATAGAAGAGGCCCTCAAGGGCCTGGGCAGGATTTCCTCCACCCTGCAGGATGTGGTGATGCAGGCCCGGATGGTGCCCGTTGCCCAGGTGTTCAATCGTTTTCCCCGCATGATCAGGGACATGGCCAAGGAGCTGGGCAAGGAGATTAACCTGGTGATCAGCGGTGAGGAGACGGAACTGGACCGGCGGGTTATTGATGAACTGGCTGATCCCCTGGTACACATTATCCGCAATGCCGTCGATCACGGCCTTGAGGATACTGCAGCCAGGGTAGCGGCTGGTAAACCGCCCCAGGGGCGATTGGATTTGCTTGCTTACTATGAAGGTAATTCCGTTGTGATTGAAGTCAAGGATGACGGCCGGGGGATCTCCCTGGAGAAGCTCAAAGAGGCTGCCCTTAAAGGGGGTTTCATTACCCCGGCAGAAGCGGAAACCATGGGGGAAGAGGAGACCCTGAACCTTATCTTCGCTCCCGGTTTCAGTACAGCTTCCCAGGTGAGCAGTATCTCGGGGCGGGGCGTTGGCCTGGATGCTGTCCGGGCCAAGATAGAGTCCCTGAATGGGACCATTGATGTTGAAACTGAACTGGGCGTCGGCACCGTTTTCCGGATTAAAATACCCCTGACCCTGGCCATCATTCAGGCCCTCCTGATCAACCTCGGCCCCGAGGTCTATGCCCTCCCCCTGGAGAGGGTGGAAGAAATCAGGCGGGCTGAAGAAGTGGCGATAAAGAGCATTCAGGGGAAAGAGGTAATCACTATTCGGGGTGAGGTTATACCCCTGGTCCATTTAAGGGAAATCCTGGAGGTAGCGGGGGAGGCAGAAGGCAGGGGGGAGGATTTCCTGGTCATTGTTCAGACCGAACAGCAGCGCCTTGCCCTGCTGGTTGATGACCTTGTCGGGCAGAAGGAAATAGTCATCAAACCCCTGGGCAGACTGCTCACGAGGATTTCCCTGTGGGCGGGGGCCACCATTCTGGGCGATGGTAAGGTGGCTTTGATCCTGGATACAGATTATTTGCTTTCCGGCAGTAATGTGGGAAGGGAGGTTTCCTGATGGCCAAAGAAGTGCAGAGCCAGTTCCAGGAGGAGCAGCAGCTGGTGGTCTTTCGACTTGGCAGTGAGGAATATGGGGTTGATATTCTCCAGGTCCAGGAGATAAAAAGAATGCTTGATATAACAAGGGTTCCCAAGGCACCCGGCTTTATCGAAGGGGTAATAAACTTGAGGGGGCAGATAATTCCTGTCCTTGATCTGCGCCGCCGGTTTGGCTTTCCGGCTGCGGAAAGGACGCCCGACAGCAGGATTATCGTCGTCAATATTGGCGATCTGGTTATTGGCTTGATTGTGGATACCGTCCTGGAAGTAATCTCCCTGCCCAAAGAGGCCATTTCCCCGGCTCCGGCCCTGGTTACAGGCATAAACAATGACTTCCTGGCTGGTATCGGCGATCTGGGTGAACGCCTCCTCATTATTCTCAACCTGGAAAAGATCCTGGCCGTCGATGAGCTGGGTGACTTGCAGGAGTTCGGCCAGCAGCTGGAGGAATGAGGTGTCGCTGTCCATGGGGGCTAAGTATTCTGATTTGGACGACCTGAGGCTCGATGTATTGAAAGAGGTTTCCAATATCGGAGCCGGCAATGCTGCTACCGCCCTGGCCAAATTGATCAAGCAGCCGGTCAAAATGACGGTACCTGCCGTTTATAACTTATCCTTTGATCAGGTAGCCGACATCGTCGGGGGACCCGAGACCATTGTCGCCGGGATTCTCCAGGAAGTGTCCGGTGACCTCAAGGCGGATCTTCTTTTGCTGTTACCCTGGTCCCAGGCCTGTGTCATTCTTGACATACTGTTGGGGAGGGGGGTAAAGCAAACCTTCGCCCTCGATGCTCTGGAAACATCTGCCCTGGAAGAGTTGGGAAACATAATGGCCAATTCCTTTCTCAACGCCCTGGCCAAATTCACCAAAATGAAATTTTATCCCCATGTCCCGGCCCTGGCTGTGGATATGGCCGGTGCTGTCCTCAGCCTTCCCCTGGCACGTCTGGGTGAGATGGTGGAGCAGGCTTTAGTTATCGATACCGAATTTCACCAACAGCAGCGGTCTGTTACCGGGTATTTTCTCTTTATCCCGGCGCCGGAGGATCTGGAAACCTTCTTCCAAAATTTGGAGGTGGTTTCCCGGTGAAGGAAATTATCAGGGTTGCTATGGCTGATCTGGGAATAGCCAGGGCTCCAGCCATCTTAATGACTATCGGTCTTGGCTCCTGCGTGGGAGTGACCCTGTATGACCCGGTAATCAAGCTCGGTGGTTTGGCCCACATAATGCTTCCGTACCAGCGCATGGGTTCTGCCGACGGAAAGCCTGGAAAATATGCGGATCGAGCCATAGCTTTTCTACTCGAGGAGCTTATTTCCCGGGGTGCAGTCAAGCAACGCCTGGAAGCGAAGCTGGCCGGGGGAGCGCAAATGTTTGCCAACAAAGGGTCAGAGACCAGCGAAATCCTCAAGGTCGGGCAGCGGAATGTGGAGGCAGCCAGGAAGATCCTGGGGGAAATAGGCATAAAAATCGTCGCTGCCGATACCGGAGGCTACCACGGTCGTACTATCGAACTGGACACCGAAACCGGCGCACTGCGGATCAAGACTATTGCCCACGGGGAGAAGTATATCTGAGTTGTGCCGGCAAAGGGAGTGGTGGCAGTGCTGGAAAGGGAAATGGAGGCAAAACTGTGGGAGTCATATCACAGCAGGGGTGATTATCAGGCCCGGGAAAAGCTGATCGAGGCCTACGCCCCTTTGGTGAAATATGTTTCCGGCAGGCTGGCCCTTTTTTTGCCGCCAACGGTGGAAGTCGATGATCTGTTTGGCTATGGCGCCCTCGGTTTAATTCAAGCCATTGACCGTTTTGATCCTTCCCGGGGAATTAAGTTTTCCACCTTTGCCATTGCCCGCATTAGGGGAGCAATCCTCGATGGGCTCAGGAAATCTGATTGGCTGCCCCGGAGCTTGCGGCAGAAGGAACGGCAGCTCCGGGAAGTACAGCAGGAACTGGCCACTAGATTGGGCCGTGTTCCCACCGACCAAGAGCTGGCAGCGGAACTCGATATGACCCTGGAAGAATTTCAGGAGTTTTTGCAGGAGCTCGGTCAGGTAACCCTCCTCTCTCTGGATGATTTTTTCCC
>DUTA01000032.1 GCA_012842325.1 Bacillota bacterium
TGGAGGAGGGAAGCCGAGCCAATTCGGTCCGCCTGTATTTAGGGGAAGACATGATCAGGGGTCAGGACTACCTGGTCAGTGCCGGCCGGGGCATCCTGGATATGAACAACGAACCCATCGGCACTTTCACCGACCGGATTACCGCCGAATTTGATCGCTACGGCCCCAGGGTGATCAAGATAGAACCCCTGGATCGCCGGAGTTTCACCATAACCTTCGATAAACCCGTCTACCGGCTCGAGGTGGAATTGAGCGGCTTTGAATTTGAGGTGGAGCTGCACGGCCGGGGGGCCATTGTCGAATCCGTGAACCGGTCCTTTGCCACCGGGCAGAGCTACCGCCTCCGGATCTGGGCGGAAGGGGAAGGCGGCACTTCCTCCGAAACCCAAACCTTAAAGTTCACCAGCAGTGGTGCGCCGCCGCAGGTGGAGGAGGTCAGGGCGGCCACCAGCCACCTGGTGCTGGTTGAGTTCGACAGGCCGGTGGAGAAAAGCTCCGCTACCAGGGTGGAGAACTACCGCTTCACCAACCGGGACACGGAAGAGAGCTTCTATCCCAGCCGGGTGGAATACGATCCTGTTACCTTTACCGCCAAATTGACTTTACCGGCCAACAAGGCCCTGACCGATACCCGTTACCTCCTGCAGGTAAGGCGGGTGGAAGATCTGGCGGGGAACAGTATGGACGAGGAAACCTACCGCTTTATCGGCGTCGATACAGTGCCGCCCCTGGTCTATTTACCGCCCCTGACCAACAATAAGAGCTACCTGCTGGTTCTGGTCGATGAGGTCTCGCCCGAAACCGATTACCTGTACGGGGAACCGGGGGCCCTGGAGAGAAACGTATATGTTAAGGTGTCCATCGATGGCGAGCTGGCTGCCGTGGGACAGGCAGGAAGCGACGGCAGCCTGGAAAAACTGGTCTTGGGGGATCTTTCCGGTTCCCACACGGTGACCCTCAAGCTGATTGACGGGGCCGGGAACTACGCCATCAGTACCCGGACCTACAATTTCCGCTAGCGCTGTTAGGGACAAGGGGGATTGCTCCCGGGTCGGAGGGAGCAATCCCCAATTTTTGTACTCCTGCCGCAGCCGCAAAATACTGGAAGAAATGTAAATAACCCAAAATCCTGGAAGGAATTGGGGAAGAAAGGTAGAAATAACCTTATTGTGTTGAAAACTGTTAAGAAAGGGGCCGCAGCGGGCGATGCCTTTCCGGTTCAAGCAGGAAAAAACCCCAGACAATAAAAGCAGCAGCCTCAAAAAGGTCTTTGCTGCGGCAATGGATCTGCTGCTCCGGCTTACCGGCGCTGCGGGAACTGCTTTTTTGCTGGAAAAGGGAGGGACCATGCGCCATCTCCTTTCCCGGGGGCATCTGCAGCTGGATGTTGGCCGGGAGAATTTGTCCTTATTGCTGGAGACCTTTGCCAGGCGGGTCAGGGAACAGGGCACCATCCAGTTGGGGTCCGGCTCCATCAGCCAGGAGGGGGAAGAAACGGTGTTTTATTTTCTGGGGGCCCCTGTCACCCTGTGGGGCCGGGAGATTGGGATCATGCTGGCTGCCAAATATGGCAAGGGCTTCAGCCAGGAGGACAGATATGTTTTCAGCCTGGTACTTGCCCACCTGGAAAGGATCCTTCTCACTACGGAGCCGCGGGAGTATAAACTTTTCCTGGACAACAGGCTGGTCCTGCCGGATCTGCCGGCCCCGGTGCAGAACATCAAGTTTTCCCTGGATCTCCGGGAGCTCCTCCTCTCGGTGGACGATCTCATCATGGAGACCCTGGACACCGATGTCTGCCTCCTCTTCCTGCCCGAGGATGCCGGGAACCGGCTGCGGACAGAGGTCCTGCGGGTAAGGGAGCCGGAATGGGAGGTTGAGATTGAGCCCCATTGCCCCGCCGATACCTACCTGTTTTCCCTGGTGTATGGGGAGGGCAAGCCCCTTTTGCTGGTGGACATCGGCCAGGATCCCCACTTTGCGGGCTGCAGGCTGCAAAATCTTGTCGCCTGCCTCATGGCGGCCCCCATCGTGGCCGGGGAAGAAAAGCTGGGGGTTTTGCTGGTAGGCAGCCGGATTCCGGGGAATTATGATCAGGATGATCTGAAGACCCTGTGCGCCTTTGCCTCCCAGGTGGGCGTCCTCTCGGAGCTGGCTGCCAGTGCCAACTACTGGGAGGGCTACCAGTACCACATCATTGAAAGTGTCCCCGCGGCCATCATCTCCATCGACAAAAAGGGTTATATCACGACCTACAACAGTGGAGCCAGGGAGCTCCTCGGTATACCCGACATTGAGGTCAAGGGTTACCACTACCGGGACCTGCTGGCGAAAATTAGAGCCAAGGTTGAGCTGGACGAGGTGTTCCCGGAACTGGAAGCAAGGATAGAGGAAACCCTGCAGAAGGGTGTTTCCTATGAAAGATGGGATCTCCAGGTTCCCCGCCGGCGGGGGAACAGTCTCTTTGTCAATCTCAGCTTTGCCCCCATCCTGGATTACCGGCAGTGGATCATGGGAGCAACCTTCGTTATAGAAGACGTAACGGAAAAAAGGCAGCTGGAAATCAGCCTCCAGGAAGCAGAGAAGCTGGCGGCCCTGGGTGAACTGGCGGCGGGCATTGCCCACGAGATGCGAAATCCCCTGACGACCATCAAAGGCTTTACCCAGCTGATCCGCCAGAACAACTATTCGGCAGAGGAACTGGCCGGGTACACGAGACTGATGCTGGCGGAAATGGACCGGATGGGCGGGATTATCAATAATCTCTTGCTCCTGGCAGATACGACCCGGGTGCAGGTGGACTCTGTGGACCTGAACCAGGTGCTGGAAATCCTTCTTTCCCTCATCCATGCCGAGGCTATCCTCAGGGATGTGGAGATCCGCTATCGGCCTGCCCCCTACCTGCCGCCCGTCAGGGGAGACTTTAATGAGTTGAAACAGGCCTTGCTGAACATCGCTACCAATGCCCTCCAGGCCATGGCCTTTGGCGGCATTCTTACCCTCAGTTCCGAGTACCGGGCCGGGGAGGGGGAAGCCTGGATCCAGATCGGGGATACCGGCTGTGGTATTGCCCCCGATATAATCAGCCACGTTTTCAATCCCTTCTTCAGCACGAAGGAAGAGGGAACCGGTTTGGGCCTGCCCATTGCCTACAGGATCGTGCAGAGGTACGGGGGCAGGATCAGCTTTGACAGCAAGGTGGGAGAAGGGACGGTATTTACCATTAAGCTGCCGGTGATCAAGGAAGGAGAGGGCTCCTGATTACTTGACCGGGAAAGCTGCGGGAGGTGGTGATAAATTGCCTAAGCTGCTCGTGGTCGATGATGAACCGGGAATACGGCGCCTGCTGGAGGAAGTATTCCGGGATGACCGTTACCAGGTCGTGGCTGCCGCCAGCGGGAAAGAAGCCCTGGCCAAGTGGAAGGAATGGGAACCGGACCTGGTCCTGTTGGATATGAAGATGCCCGGGATGGATGGCCTTGAGGTCCTCCGGAGGATGGCGGGGAAGTATTCCCGGGTACCTGTCATCATAATGACCGCCTACGGGGAATTGCGCATCGTCGACGAGGCCCTTAACCTGGGGGCCAGGGGTTATGTGACCAAGCCCTTCGATGTATTGGAACTCAGGAACACGGTGGACAGGCTGCTGGCAGAGTGATCCCCGGCCCTGGCCCGGGCAGATTTGCCCGCCCGGGAGCAGGAGGAGAATGGTGGGAGGGAGGCGAAGTAGTACTGGCAGATCAAGACAATGGGAGGAATAGGTGATGGGACTGATTTTCGTTGCACTCCTTGCAGGTATTGTCATGGGCTACTTGCACCTTCTCCCCGACCGGGTTTTCCAGCTTACGGGCAAATTGACGACGGCCGGGGTCATGCTTCTCCTCTTCCTGATGGGAGGCCAGATGGGCAGTGACGAGGAAATCCTGGCGGGATTGGGAGAGATGGGGGTACAGGCGGTCTTATTAGCCCTCGCTGCCATAATTGGCAGCGTTCTTGCCGTCAAGGGTCTGGAAGTGGTGGTACCCTTTAAACCGCTGGAGGAGGAAAGGGGGAGGGAGGTGTGATTGTCCTTATTCTCCTTTCCCTGGTCATAGGGATCCTCGCCGGATATGCAGGTTTGCTCCCCGCCGGGGTACAGGCCAATTTCGATTTTCTGATCAACTGCGCCCTCTGCCTCCTGTTGTGGGGCATTGGCCTGGAAATTGGCGGCAACCGGCAGCTCCTGCGGCAGGTGGGGGCCATGGGCTTCCGGATTATCCTCCTCCCCCTGGTGGTGGCGGGAGGGAGCATTGCCGGCACCCTTCTGGTCGGCTCCCTGCTGGGGATGCCCCCCGGCGACAGTGCCGCCCTCGGGGCCGGCTTCGGCTGGTACAGCCTCTCCGGGGTTTTGCTGGCCAAACTGCATTCGGTGGAACTGGGTGCCCTGGCTTTTTTGACCAATGTCAGCCGGGAGGCCCTGAGCATTATCCTGATCCCCGTCGTGGCCCGCTATGCCGGCCGCTATGCGGCCGTGGCCCCCGGGGGAGCAACCACCATGGATGTGACCCTGCCCCTGATCGTGAAATTTGTCGGACCCGACATGGCCCTAGTGGCCTTTTTCCACGGCCTGGTTCTATCGGCCCTGGTGCCTGTTTTAGTACCCCTCCTTGTCTGATCCTGGCACCGGAGACCGGAATCTGTCAGAAACTGCGGCGGCAAAAAGGCAGGAATATTATTAAGGGACGGCGAAATAAGCGGCAAAGGGAGGAGGTCCACCTGATGCTCATTGATGCCGCTGCAGCCCTGGTAATGCGCTGTGCCAGATGTGGCAAGCTGGTTCTGATTTCGGAATCCCTCTTTGCCCTCCGGAGGGGGGGCAAGGGGGTTAACTGTCCCTGCGGGGGTTCCCTGGTCCGGCTGGACCTGGGAAAGGGAGGGGTCCTTAAACTGGAAATCATGTGCTTCATCTGTGAAGAATGGCATTCCATTACCCTTCCCCTGGCCAGGTTTTTGCGGGGAGAAGGGGAGTATTTTACCTGCCCCGAGAGCAGTTTGGAGCTGGGGCTTACCGGCCCCCCCGGCCTCCTGCGGGAGCGGCTGGCTGCCGGCAATATAGAGCTCATGGGCCTTACCGGCGATTTGAATCTGGAGGAATACTTCAGCAATCCGGACATTATGTTTCAGGTATTGAGCCGCCTCTATGAGCTGGGCCGGGCGGGCAAGGTGACCTGCCGGTGCGGCCACAGTATGCTGGAATTCAACCTCTATGCGGACCGGGTTGATATCCACTGCAATTACTGCGGCAGTTTATTGCCGGTTCCCGCCTCTACCCGGGAAGATCTGGCCAGTGTTCAGGGCCTGGAAAAACTGGAGCTGGACACCAATCTTTTCATGCCGACCAACTTGGGGAAACGGACCAATGGCAAGAAAAATCCCTGATCTTGTTAATGGTGGCAAAGAAGTCCAGGAGATGAAGGAGCTGGTATTTAGCATTGACACTGTCGGGCGGGGAATGATATAATAAAAGCAGATGACAGAGAGAAAGAGCTAGCTTTAAGAACAAATCCTCCTCGGTGTGTCCTGCCGGCAAGAATCTTCGCTTATGTCGAAGATTCTTTGCTTTTTGTCCCTGTATTGGAGATCTTTCCCCTTATTCCCTTCTTCTTTGCCCTTCACCTTCCTTTCCGGTGGTCTTTCCCCGTGTGGAAATTGCATACAGAAGGAAAATGTGGGGTATGCTCCTAAATACTGGCAGTAAATGGGGTGATCTGTTGGATCTTGCCCAGCTGGAAAAGAAGAGTTTAGCCGAACTGCGCCAGCTTGCCCGGGAGCTGGAGATCAAGGGTTACAGCCGTTTAAAAAAACGGGACCTGATGGTGGCCCTCCTCAAAGCCCAGACGGAACAGAAGGGCGGGCTGTTTGCCGAGGGCATTTTGGAACTGATGCCCGAAGGCTATGGTTTTTTCCGCACCGAAGGTTATCTGCCCGGGAACAAGGATGTCTACGTGTCACCCTCTCAGATTCGCCGTTTTGACCTCCGGACCGGGGATCTCATCTCCGGCCAGATCCGCCCCCCGCGGGAGGGGGAACGGTATCCGGCCCTCCTGCACATCGAAGCCATCAACGGCGATCATCCCGAAACCATTGGCCGGCGCCCTTCCTTCGACGCCCTGACCCCTGTTTACCCCAACGAACGCCTGCGGTTAGAGTTTTCCCCCCGGGCCATCGCCACCCGCCTGATGGATCTCATTGCCCCCATCGGCAAGGGGCAGCGGGGGATGATTGTGGCACCTCCCAAGGCCGGTAAGACCACCCTCCTGAAGGAGGTTGCCAACAGTCTGACCAGCAATTACCCCGAACTCTACTTGCTGGTGCTTTTAATCGATGAACGGCCGGAGGAAGTGACGGACATGGAGCGTTCCGTGGCGGGGGAGGTGGTCAGCTCTACCTTTGACCAGCTGCCCGAGAATCACGTCAAGGTGGCGGAAATGGTTCTGGAACGGGCGCGGCGGCTGGTGGAACAGGGCAGGGACGTGGTTATCCTCCTGGACAGCATCACCCGCCTGGCCCGGGCCCACAACCTGGTCATTCCCCCCAGCGGGCGGACCCTGTCGGGGGGGTTGGACCCGGCCGCCCTGCACAAGCCGAAACGGTTCTTTGGCGCAGCCCGGAAGCTGGAAGAGGCGGGGAGCCTGACCATCTTGGCCACGGCCCTGGTGGAGACCGGAAGCCGGATGGATGAGGTTATTTATGAGGAGTTTAAGGGAACAGGCAATATGGAACTGCACCTGGACCGGCGCCTGGCCGAAAGGAGGATTTTCCCGGCCATCGATATCCAGCGGTCGGGAACCCGCAAGGAGGAACTCCTTTTGGAACCGGAAGAGCTGGAACTTACCTGGAACCTGCGCCGCTCCCTGGCCGCCAACACCACGGGGATAGCGGAGTATACAGAGTTTTTAATCAAACGCCTGGCCAACACCCGGACCAATGCCGAGTTTTTGGCGTCCTTTGCCGCCAACGGCCGCTAAAAGGGGTGGGGGCGGCTATGTATAATTAAGGGAAATTGGGCACACACTTTTCGTACCAATTCTTTCTTGAAATGGGGTGAAAAGGTGTGCCCAACACCTTTCCGAGGTAGGCTAATTTGCTGGTTCCTCATCCTGGTGCTTGGCGGCATTTTAGCTGCAGGGGTTCCGGCGGGGGTGCAGGCGGGTACACAGTTTCTCACTTATACCGTGCGGAAGGGGGATACCCTCTGGGCCATCGGCCAAAGATTTGGGGTTGACATCCAAACCCTGGTGGCCACCAATGGGATCGCCAATGCCAACCGGATTTACCCCGGGCAGCAATTGCGGATCCCCAGGGGGACCGGCGGCAGGGTTCACACCGTGGTCCGGGGGGATACCCTCTGGGACCTGAGCCGCCGCTACGGGATCCCCCTGGAAACCCTGCAGCAGGCCAACCCCGGGGTTGACCCGCGCCGCCTGGTGCCGGGGAGCATTTTAAACATACCCGGCGGGGAGCGGCAGGTAGCCGACCGGTCTGGTTCCTTAAGCTTTATCTGGCCGGTGCGGGGACGGATTTCTTCCCCCTTTGGTTCCCGCGGGGACGGATACCACTACGGGTTGGATATTGCCTGCCCCCAGGGCAGCAGCATCAGGGCGGCCCGCTCCGGCCGGGTAGTGGCCAGCAGCTGGCAGGGGAGTTACGGGCGGGTGGTGGTCATTGACCACGGCAATGGCATTGAGACCCTGTATGCCCATGCTTCCGAGCTTTTGGTCCGGGTCGGCCAATGGGTTAACCAGGGGGAGATCATTGCCCGGGTGGGCAGCACCGGCCGGAGCACCGGCCCCCACCTCCATTTTGAAATCCGCATCGACGGCATTCGGGTCAACCCCGCCCGCTACCTGCGCTGAAAAAGGGAGAAAAGGGCAGATTGCCGCTAGCGGGGAGGATCCCGGTGGGGGTTCTCCCATTTTCTATTATCTGGGCAGAGTCCTGTCGGAGCAGGGACTTTTTTTCCCGGCAGGGGTGTTGTCGCCCCTGGCCCGGTATGTTATAATGTAACAGTTAGTATGGACCTTAGAAAGAGGTGAAACAAGGTGAAAAAAGGTATACATCCCGAATACTATCGTACTACCATAACCTGTGCCTGCGGCGCTATCTTTGAAACCGGTTCAACCAAAAAGGAACTCCGGGTGGAAATCTGCTCCCAATGCCATCCCCTTTTCACCGGGCAGCAGAAGATTGTTGACACCGGGGGCAGGGTGGAGCGTTTCCGGAAGAAATACGGCTTGGATAAATAGAGAAGAGCTTTGGCCGGGCAGAGCGGGTGCTCTGCTTCTTTTATCCCGGCAGGCCCTTGCTTCTGGAACCCAATAGGATGCAGGTATCTCAGGCAAGGAGGGGTTGGGCCATGCCCAATTGTAAGAAAAGCTTCGGCGGGCAGGCCGTTATAGAAGGGGTTATGATGCGGGGCAGGGAGACAGTGGCCATTGCTGTGCGCAAGCCCAACCGGGAAATTGTGGTCCATAAAACCACCTTTTGCCCGGCTGCCCGGCGCTATCCCATCTTGAAGCTGCCCATTCTGCGCGGGGTTGTGGCCCTGGTGGAGTCCCTGACCATTGGTATAGGGGCCCTGACCTACTCTGCCAATCAGGTGGCAGATGAAGAGGAGCAGCTGAGTCCCAGAGAAATGGCCCTCTCGGTGGTTGTTGCCCTGGCCCTGGGGGCCGGCCTTTTCATTGTCCTGCCCACTGTCCTGGTCCGCTTCCTGGTTCCCCAGGCTGCCCAGGGCACCCGGGTTATCTACTTAAACTTACTGGAAGGTGCCCTTCGGATCGGGATCTTCCTGCTGTATATAACAGGGATATCCCTTCTCAAGGACATCCAGCGCTTCTTTGCCTACCACGGGGCGGAGCACAAGGTGATCCATGCCTATGAAGCGGGCCGACCCCTGACAATGGAGGAAATCCGGCCCATGAGCCCCCTGCATCCCCGCTGCGGGACCGCTTTTCTCCTCTACGTCATGGTGGTCAGCATTCTGGTCTTTTCTCTTTTGGGCTGGCAGAATCTTGCGCTGCGGATACTGGCCCGCCTGGCCCTTTTGCCCGTGGTGGCTGGCCTGGCCTATGAGCTCATTCGCCTGGGAGGGCGGGTGCAGTCCCCCCTCTTAAACCTGTTCCTGGTACCGGGGTTGCTCCTGCAGCGCCTGACGACCAGGGAACCCGATGCGGGGCAGATTGAAGTGGCCATCCGGGCCCTGGAAGCAGTACTGGCAGAGGAGGGTTAATGGTGAACCTGCTCTTCGACCTGTTCTATACCTTCTTTAAGATTGGCCTTTTTACCATCGGTGGCGGCTATGCCATGCTTCCCCTGATCAAAAAAGAAGTCATCGAGACTCATGCCTGGCTTTCGCCGGAGGAATTTATGGATGTCCTGGCCATAGCAGAGATGACCCCCGGCCCCATTGCCGTCAATACGGCCACCTTTGTCGGCTACCGCCTGGCAAAGTTGCCCGGTGCCCTCTTCGGTACCCTGGGGGTGGTTTTACCTTCTCTGATCATAATTACCGTCATCGCCGCCTATTTTGTCCAGTATAATATCAGCGAAATTCCCCGGCTCAAGGCTGCCTTTACAGCCCTGCGCCCGGCAGTAGTGGGGTTGATCGCCTCGGCTGTTTTCAGTTTGGGCAAAAAGGGTATCCTTGACCTGAGGGCAGCTTTTATCGCCGGGGCTGTCTTTCTTATACTGACCTTTACCAATATCCACCCCATTGTTATTCTCCTGGCAACAGGAATTCTGGGGGGGGTGTTTTTTGTCTAGACTGTCAATGGGGGTGAGGATGAGATGTTTGAGAAACTGGCTGCCCTGGAGGAACGGTATGAGGAATTGAGCCTGCTGCTGGCAGATCCGGAGGTTATCGCCAACCAGGTCGAGTGGCAAAAGCACGCCAAGAGCCATGCGGCCCTGGAGGATATTGTCAGCATATACCGCAATTATAAAAATGTCCTGGCCGAGCTGGAAGAAAACCAGGAACTGCTCCACGACAAACTGGAACCGGATTTTCGCCAGCTGGTGGAGGAAGAAATAAAGAATCTGACGGGTAAGAAGGAGGAATTACAGCGGCAGTTGAAAATTCTGCTCTTGCCCAAGGACCCCAATGACGAAAAAAACGTGATCATGGAAATCCGGGCCGGGGCGGGGGGCGAGGAGGCGGCCCTCTTTGCCGGTGACCTCTACCGGATGTATACCCGTTATGCCGAATCCCAGGGGTGGAAAACCGATGTCATCGAGGCCCATCCCACTGACATTGGCGGTTTTAAGGAGATCATCTTCGTCGTCGAAGGTAAGGGGGCATACAGCCGGCTCAAATACGAAAGCGGCGTGCACCGGGTCCAGCGCATTCCCGTTACCGAATCGGGGGGCAGGATCCATACCTCGACGGTGACGGTGGCTGTCCTGCCGGAAGCGGAAGAGGTGGAGGTGGAAATAGATCCCAACGACCTCAGGATAGATACCTTTTGCTCCAGCGGCCCCGGGGGGCAGAGCGTCAATACCACTTATTCGGCCGTCCGCATTACCCATATCCCCACCGGCCTGGTGGTAACCTGCCAGGATGAAAAATCCCAGCTCAAGAACAGGGAAAAGGCCATGCGGGTTCTCAGGGCCCGCCTGCTGGACCGGGCCCAGGAAGCCCAGCGGGCGGAGGTTGATGAAGCCCGCCGCATCCAGGTGGGGACAGGGGATCGGAGTGAACGGATCCGGACCTATAACTTCCCCCAGGGGCGGGTTACCGACCACCGGATTGGCTTAACCCTGCACAAGTTGGAGCAGATCCTGGCCGGTGAACTGGATGAGATAATTGACGCCCTGGTTACCAGCGACCAGGCAGAAAAACTGAAAAGGATGGAGTAGCATTATGGTAACGCGGCGGGAGGCCCTGAGGGCGGGCACAGGCTTCCTCAAAGCCAGCCGGCTTGCTGATAACCCCCGGCTGGATGCCGAGGTCCTGTTGCGGTACCTGCTGGGAATAAGCCGGACGGAGCTTTATCGGGATCTCGATGAAGACCTTCCGGCTCTTGTCTTATCCCGCTACCGGGAGCTCCTTGCCCGGCGGGCGGCCGGGGAACCCCTCCAGTACCTGACGGGGGAGCGGGAGTTTATGGGGCTGGACTTTCGTGTCACCCCCGCCGTCCTCATTCCCCGGCCCGAGACGGAGATCGTGGTGGAAACGGCCCTGGAACTGGCCCGCCAGGAACTGTCCCCGGCAAAGGATAAGCCCCTCACCCTGGTTGATCTGGGAACGGGCAGCGGGGCCATCGCCGTCAGCCTGGCCAGGTTCCTGCCCGGGGCCAGGGTCTACGGGGTGGACATTTCCGGAGCGGCCCTGGCCGTGGCCTGGGAGAATGCCCGGCGCCACGGGGTTGCCGACCGGATTACCCTTTGCTGTGGCGATTTTTTGACTCCCCTGGCGGCAGTCGGCCTCTTTTCCCGGGTCGATCTCCTGGTTTCCAATCCCCCCTACATTCCCCGGGGGGATCTGGACAATCTCCCCCGGGAGGTGCGGGTTTTTGAGCCCCGCCGGGCCCTGGACGGGGGAGAGGACGGGCTGGAGTTTTACCGGCGCCTGGCTGCCGGGGCCCCGGCATTCTTGCGGCCGGGGGGCTGGCTGGTCCTGGAAGTGGGGCAGGGCCAGGCGGCAGCAGTCAGGGGGCTCCTCGAA
>DUTA01000005.1 GCA_012842325.1 Bacillota bacterium
AGGAAAGGGGACTGGGAAATCTGAAGATTACCATTGAGCCGGAAGCTCTGACCCACATTGCCCGGACTGCCAACGGGGATGCCCGGGCGGCCCTCAATGCCCTGGAGCTGGCAGCCATAACTACAACTCCCGCTGCCGACAACACCATCCATATTACAAAGGAAATAGCCGCCGAATGCAGCCAGCAGCGGGTCCTCCTCTATGACAAGGACGGCGACAACCACTTCGACACCGTCTCGGCCTTTATCAAAAGCATGCGGGGCTCCGACCCCGACGCTGCCCTTTACTGGCTGGCCCGCATGCTCCATGCCGGGGAAGATCCCAAATTTATTGCCCGGCGCCTCCTGGTTCATGCCGCCGAAGATGTGGGCCTGGCCGATCCCCGGGCTCTCCTGGTGGCCCAGGCGGCTGCCTATGCTGTGGATTTCGTCGGCATGCCCGAGGCCCGCATCCCCCTGGCCGAGGCGGTCCTCTATATCGCCACGGCACCCAAGAGCAACAGTGTCGTCGTCGCCATCGATAAATCCCTGGAAGCGGTAAAGGAAACGGCCGGCAAAGGGGTTCCCGTCCATCTCCGGGACAGCCACTACAAGGGGGCAGCCGCCCTGGGCCACGGGAAGGGTTACAAGTATCCCCACGATTACCCGGGCGGTTATGTCCAACAAGAATACCTGCCCCCTGGCGTAGCCGGGGATTTCTATTCGCCCAAGGGATACGGTTATGAAAGGGTCATAAAGGAACGCCTCGAAGAATGGAAACAGCAAGGGAATGGGAGGCAGGGTTGCTGACACCCCTATTTATTGCCTTGGGATAAAAAAAAGAGGCAGCAATGCCCCTTAATTGAAAAGTGCTCCTTGAGCGCCCCTTGCGGGACCCAAACAAAGAAGCCATTAATGTCCATTGTCAACTGTCAATTGTAAATTTGTTAACTTCACCCCACCATTCGGGATATGACAGAAAGAGTCTTTTCCATATCTCCCCGGGTAACATCCTTGTGGGTCACCAGGCGGACGATGGTCGGGTCAAAGGGACTGGCCAGGACGCCCCGCAGTTTCAACTCGGCACAGAAGGCTTCGGCCGTCATCCCCGTTGCCGCCACATCCAGGCGCACGATATTGGTCTCCACCTCCGCCGGATTCACCTTCAGCCCGGGAATTTCCGCCAGGCCTGCAGCCAGAAATTTGGCGTTGGCATGATCTTCCACCAGCCGATCCACCATTTTCTCCAGGGCCACAATGCCCGCCGCCGCCAGGATGCCTGCCTGCCGCATCCCGCCGCCCACCATTTTCCGCCACTTCCGGGCCCTGGCAATCCACTCCCTGCTCCCCACCAGGACAGACCCGACGGGGGCGGCAAGACCCTTGGAAAGGCAGAACATAACAGAGTCAAAATAGCGGGCAATCTCCGCCGCCGGCACACCCAGGGCGAGGGCGGCATTGAAGATCCGGGCCCCGTCCAGGTGCATGGGGATCCCGTACCTGTCGGCAACCTCCCTTACCGCCCTAATTTTTTCCAGGGGAATAACGGCCCCCCCGGCCCGGTTGTGGGTGTTTTCCAGGGCAATCAGGCCGGTGGGGGGAAAGTGAATGTCCTGCCCACGGATAACCTTTTCCAGCTCTCCCGGGTCGATGGCGCCCCTCTGCCCGGGGACGGTTCGCACCATAACCCCGCCCAGAGCGGCACATCCCCCAACTTCGTAATAGAAAATATGGGATTCCGCTTCCAGGATTAGCTCATTTCCCGGCCGGGTATGGGTAAGGATGGCGACCAGGTTTCCCATGGTGCCGCTGACGACAAATAAACCCGCCTCCTTACCCAGCCGCCGGGCGGCCATCTCTTCCAGGCGGCGGACAGTGGGATCTTCGCCGTAAACGT
Source organism: Bacillota bacterium (assembly GCA_012842325.1). Lineage (GTDB taxonomy): Bacteria > Bacillota > DTU030 > DTU030 > DTU030 > DTU030. The sequence continues at coordinate 1,876 of DUTA01000005.1, forward strand.
CATCCCCTACCTCGGCCTCGTACATGGCTCTGCGCATCTCGGGTGTCGGTACGGTAACAGTGTCGCTCCTGAGATCAATTACTCTCCCCATCGCAAGTTTCTCCCCTTCCTGCCCGGGATCACCTTCACTCCTTCCGGGCTCTTTTTACCTGGCTAAGTATTCAATAAATTTTTAGTAAACCCTTCCCCTTAAATCCACCCCGGCGGAAGAGGCCGGCAGTTGATGGTGCGGGAAGGGGTAATTATCCGGTGGATGGGGCGATCGTGGCTTTCCACCGGCAATTGGTCGTAAACCTGGAAATCGAAGGCCAGGGCCAGCAGAACCGTGCAGGGGCCGACTTCCGCCAGCAGGCGGTCGTAATACCCGCCCCCCTGTCCCACCCGGTAGCCGTTAAGATCAAAGGCCAGGCCGGGCAGGATTATCACATCCAGCAGGGCCGGGCCGAAAGGCCGCAGGGATTCCGGCCTGGGTTCCAGCAGACCAAAATAACCCCTTTCCAGCTCCCCCAAATCATAGAGAGCGGATACCAGAAGTCTCCTTTCGGCAACGAGGCAATAGGGAACAGATATCTCCTTCCCGGCGGCCAGGGCCCGGGCAATCAGGGGTGAGGTGTCTATTTCAAATTTCACCCCGACATAACACATCACCCGCCGGGCATAAAAATAGCAGGCCAGGCCCTCCAAACGGCGCTCCATTAACCTGGTTCCCAGGCTTTTCTCCGCCGGCGGCAAGGCCGCCAGGCGCCTCTTCATTTCCTGCCGTATTGCCTCCTTTTGCCTGCCGCTCTCCATCTCCGCGGGCTCCTTTCCGATGACACCCCTTATTCTCCCCTCCCGGCTGCCCATCCCTCCACTTATTTCCCAGCAGTACGGGGATCCAGCCCCAAAAGCTCCCTCACCACCGCCCCGGCCAGGAGCATGCCCGCCACCGGCGGGACAAAGGCGACGCTCCCCGGAACCTGCCTTCTCCCTTCCCCTTCTTCGCCCCTCCCGGCGGGTTTTAAAGGGGGTTCCGTCGAGAAAACAACCTTAACCCCCCTTGTTATGCCCAGCCGGCGCAGTTCCCGGCGCACAACCTTCGCCAGGGGACAGGTGTGGGTGGCCGAAATATCGGCCACCTGGAATTTTTCCGGGTCGAGCCTGTTTCCGGCCCCCATGCTGGAGACTATGGGTATGCCCAGCTCCCGAGCCCGGCGGATCAGATCCACCTTGGCGGAAACGGTATCGACGGCATCGACTATGTAGTCATAGCCGGGCGCCAGCAATTCCCCTCCCTTCTCGGGTGTATAAAATACCGGGAAGGTTTCCACCACAGCCTTCGGGTTAATGTCAGCTATGCGCCTCTTCATCACTTCCACCTTAAACTCGCCCAGGGTGGAGAAAGTAGCAGGAAGCTGGCGGTTGAGATTGGTTATGCTGACGCGGTCATGATCGACCAGGACCAAATGGCCGATGCCGGAGCGGGCCAGGGCTTCGGCAGCAAAGGAGCCCACCCCTCCCAGGCCAAAGACGGCCACTTTGGCGGTGGCCAGTTTTTCCAGTCCAGCGGCTCCCAGCAAAAGTTCCGTTCTGGCAAAAGGATGCAGCAGGGATCCCTCCTTCGGTTCTAATGCTCCTTTTATTCCTTCCCAGTAATTCTATTATAAAGAAAAAAAGAGCAAAAAGTTGCCCCCACCATGCCGTGAGTCGATATTTTTTGAAGCGCGCTCTCACAAGGTGGGTGCCCTCCTGGATAATTTGCACGTCCCCTTGCCGGGGCATGTACGCCTTATCCAGAGGCCGGGCTCCCTCTTCTAAGGTGTTGGCTCAAAAACTATCGACTGTGCACGGACACAGCAGGGTCCCTTTACTGCCCTTGTCTTGCGTCAATTTTATATTAGCACAAGAAAACCGTCATTGCAAGTAACAATCTCTGCCTGCCGGCGCCCATTAAACGGGAATACCCCTGGCCGGCCGGCATATCATTTAGCAGGAGGGTCACTCCGATATCCGGATTTGACAATGATACCGGCAGAGGGGGTGAGAGAAGATGTTGGTTGAGTCCCTGACCATCATCATTGTCCTTTCCGTCCTCAACGAAATCATCACCGAGATCATCAAGACGGCTTTTCCTATTCTGAAAAGGTACGTCATGGTCATTGCCATTGTGTGCGGTGTTGTCCTCTGCATCCAGGCCCGGGTTGGCCTGCTGGCGGTGCTGGGCGTAACTTTACACTCCCCGGCAATGGACTACATCCTCACCGGTGTTATTATCTCCCGCGGCTCCAATGTTATTCATGATCTGATTGCCCAGCTGGAACCCCGCAAATCGACCTAATCGCCCTTCTTTTTCACGGCTGTACTTAAAAGATGCAATTCCTGCAGCTGTTTCGGGGACACTCCCGCCGGGGCACCGGTAAGGAGGCAGGCACCGCTGGCCGTCTTGGGGAAGGCAATGACGTCCCGGATGCTTTCGGAACCGGTCAAGAGCATGACCAGACGGTCAAAGCCAAAGGCAATGCCGCCATGGGGGGGCGTGCCGTATTCAAAGGCATCGAGAAGAAAACCGAACTTCTCCCTGGCTTCGGCCTCTGACAGCCCCAGCACAGCAAACATTTTCTCCTGCAGCTGGCGCTGATAAATCCTGAGGCTGCCGCCGCCCAGTTCTACACCATTTAACACCAGGTCGTAGGCCTTGGCCCTCACCCGCCCCGGGTCTGTATCCAGGAGGGGAATATCTTCCTCAAGGGGGCTGGTAAAGGGATGGTGCATGGCCGTATAGCGCTTTTCTTCTTCGTCCCATTCCAGGAGGGGAAAATCCACAATCCAGACAAAGTTGTACCTGTCTTTGGGGATGAGGCCCTGCTTCCGGGCCAGATGCAGGCGCAAATGCCCCAGGGATTCGGCTACCACCGGAGCCGGTCCGGCCACCAGGAGCAGTAAATCCCCGACCCGGGCTTCCAGGAGCCGGCACAGGGCCTCCTGCTCTTCTTCCTGCAGGAATTTGGCAATGGGAGAATTGAGCCCCTCCTCGGTAACCCGGATCCAGACCAATCCTTTGGCCCCGAACTGGGCCACAAAATCCGTCAGTTCGTCAATCTCCCGCCGGCTCAGGGAAACACCGCCCGTCAGGTTCAGGCCTTTAACCTGTCCACCCCCGGCCACCGTTTCCCGGAATACCTTAAAGTTACTGGCGGCCACTGCCGTCGTCACATCCACAATCTCCATGCCAAAGCGGGTATCGGGTTTATCGCTCCCATACCGGTCCATGGCCTCCCGATAGGTCAGCCGCGGGAAGGGCAGGGTCAAGTGGATATTGAGTATCTCGGCAAAGATCCTGGCCATCATCCTTTCCATCAGTTCCAGTAAGGTCTCTCGGTCAATGAAGGACATCTCAATGTCAATCTGGGTAAACTCGGGCTGCCGGTCAGCCCGCAGGTCTTCATCCCGGAAACAGCGGACGATCTGGAAATAGCGCTCCAGACCGGCAACCATCAGCAGCTGTTTAAAGAGCTGGGGCGATTGGGGCAGGGCGTAAAAATCCCCGGGGCTGAGGCGGCTTGGTACCAGGAAGTCCCGGGCCCCTTCGGGAGTACTGCGGGTGAGCATTGGGGTCTCTACTTCAATGAAACCCTCTTCGGAAAGGAAGTCCCGCACCACCTTGGCGACCCGGTGGCGGATAATAAGGTTTCTCTGCATATCCGGCCGCCGCAAATCAAGGTAGCGATACTTGAGGCGGACATTCTCATCGACATTGATGCCCTCTTCAATGTAGAAGGGTGGGGTTTTGGCCCGGTTGAGAATATACAGTTCCCTGGCATATACCTCCACCTGACCTGTGGCCAGATTTGGATTTTCCGTTCCTGCGGGCCGGGCAGCGACCGTGCCCCGGACGGCCAGGACATACTCATTTCGGACTTCTTCCCCCCGGTGGAAGGCTTCCTCATCCACCTCGGGGCTCAGGACCACCTGGACAATCCCGCTCCGGTCCCGGAGGTCGATAAAAATCAAGCCCCCGTGGTCCCGCCGCCGCTGCACCCAGCCCATCAGGGTAACTTCCTGACCCGCGTCCCCGAGCCCCAGCAGGCCACAGTGGTGGGTTCTTTTTAGTTCTTTTTTATTTTCCATCTGCTACCCCTCCCATTTTTTCCAGGATTATCTCTACAGCCTGTTCCAGAGGCACTTCTTCCTGTTTTCCCGTGGCCATCTCCCGGATCAGAACCATCCTGCGCTCCAATTCTTCTTCCCCCAGGATTACCACATACCGGGCTTCCTTCTTATCGGCGTACTTCATTTGGGCCTTCAAGCTGCGCCCCAGATAATCTTTGTCAGCCCTGAGCTTGTGCTGCCGCATCTGGTACAGGAGTTTCAGGGCCGGTGCCTGGACCTTGCTGCCGAGAGCGGCCAGAAAAACATCCAGGGGTTCCCTGCCCGGCAGCTCAATTCCCCCTTTATCCAGGGCCAGGAGGAGTCTTTCTATCCCCAGGGCAAAACCGATGCCCGGTGTCGGTTGCCCGCCACATTCCTCCACCAGGCCGTCATAACGGCCACCCCCGCAGATGGCTGCCTGGGCGCCGAGCTCCCGGGAGACGATCTCAAAGACCGTTTTGGTATAGTAATCCAAACCCCGGACCAGGTTTGGATTCAGCTGGTATTTCACATCCAGGCTCTCCAGATATTCCTGCACCGCCGCAAAATGCTCGCGGCACTCCTGGCACAGGTAGGAGCTCAATTCCGGGGCCTGGCCGGCAACCTGCCGGCAGTGCTCCTTTTTGCAATCGAGGACCCGCAGGGGGTTCTGTTCATACCGGGCCCGGCAGTCGGGGCAGAGTTTCCCGAGGTGGCCTTTCAAATAGGCGCGGAGTTCCTGCCGGTAGGCGCTCCGGCATTGGGGACAGCCGATGCTGTTGAGATGCACTTCCAGATCCCGCAGGCCCAGATCGGCAAAGAGGTGGACAGCCAGGAGGATGACTTCGGCATCAACTGAGGGGTCCTGGCTGCCGATAACTTCAATGCCAAACTGATAAAACTGGCGATAGCGCCCGGCCTGGGGGCGGTCATAGCGGAACATGGGGCCGATATAATACAGTTTCACCGGCTGGGGCTGGGCATAGAGCCTGTTCTCCAGATAGGCCCTGACGGTGGAAGCCGTGGCTTCGGGGCGCAGGGTCAACAGGCGGTCGCCCCGGTCTTGAAAGGTATACATTTCCTTCTGGACAATGTCGGTAGTTTCCCCTACACTGCGCTGAAACAGCTCGGTATGTTCAAAAATCGGTGTCCTGATCTCGGAATAAGCATAGCGGTGGCAGTGCTGCCTGATCTTATCCTCCAAGTACTGCCATTTCTCCACTTCCGGGGACAGAATATCCCGCGTTCCCCGGGGTGCCGTCGTAAGCACATTAACCTCCTCCTTTACAACTTGGCGGTAATTCCGGTAACGGCGGCGCCGGTGACCGGGGTGAAGGTACCCGCCCAAAAGGGCCGGGGGCACCAACTACAAAAGCCTCCCATCCCTTTCCAGGGACGAGAGGCCTGCTCCCGCGGTGCCACCCTTCTTGGACAGCAAAAACTGTCCCCCTCCGGCCATAACGGTGGCCAACCGGACAAGTCTACTCGGCTGTGGGCCTTTCGGTTGTCGCCTTCGGGGGGTCTTTCGATCATACAAACCTTGAAGGCTGTTTCCAGTCCCGACAGCCTCTCCCTGGCAAGGCAATATGACCTACTTTCCCCGGCATCGGCACTTTGCTATCATATACCATCGGTTATTTATCCCCATCGTACAACATTTCCCCCCGGGTGTCAACCCCACCAGGCCGGGGGCTGGCCAGGACGACCATTCTTTGGAACCGCCGCTGGAACCCCGCAGCCCTGCGGGGTTAATATAAACTGCCCTCAGCCCCGGAACCGCCCTTAAACACGTGGGGCAGGTTACCCAGGCGGCAGGTTATTTCTTCGGTTATGGTCCCGGCCCAGCCGGCCACTTCTTCCGCCGAAATCTCATCCTCTCCCTGCCTGCCGATAAGGACCACTTCTGCGCCCGGAGCAATTTCCACATTTTCGGGTACAGCCACCTCACAGTGATCCAGTTCCACTTTAACTACCGCTGCCCGTCTCCCCGCCAGCAAAACTTCCCGGGCCGCAGGGGGCAATCCGTGGCTGCGCCCTACCGGCAGGAGGGCCATCCTTTTCCCCTCTGTAACTCCTCCCACCTGGACCACCACCGTCTTCCAGCTGAGGGCCGGGAGGAGCTCGATTAACCTTCGCTCCTTATCATCGCCGCGGGGGTAAAAGCCGTAGATTATGCAACCGGCCCGCACCATGTCCAGATGGTATTGGGGATAGTTTAAAATGGCCGCACTGTTGGCTATATGGGCCAGGGGCCTCCCTCTGCCGGTATTTGAACAGCTGGCCAATGCTTCCAGGAAGCGGTTATACTGTTCAAGGGTGTACCGGTTGTGGAAGGGAGTATCCTCATCGGCCACGGCAAAGTGGCTGTAAATCCCTTCAAGATAAAAACCCCGCAGCGATGCCACGGCCCGCAGGAAAGCCGGAACTTCCTCCACCCCTATCCCCAGCCGCCCCATCCCCGTTTCCACCTTCAGGTGGGCAAGCCCCCTTTTCTGCAATCGGCGGGCGGCCCGGTCGATGGCTGCCGCCAGTTCCGGGGTGCAGACGGTCTGGGTTATATCCCGCCGGACCAGCACCTCTTCCTGCCCGTCTGGGAGTCCGGTGTTCAGGACCAGGATAGGCAGTTCTATTCCCCCTTCCCGGAGGGCCAGGGCCTCGTCGGCTGTGGCCACGGCTAAATAGTCGGCCCCTGCCTTGGCCAGGGTTCTGGCTACCGGCAGGGCGCCGTGTCCATAGGCATCGGCCTTGACCACCGCCAGGAGCTTTGTGGAGCCCCGGAGGAGCCTTTTAATGTGCCTGAAATTCGCCGCGATGATATCCAGATCCACTTCTGCCCAGACTAAGCTTTGCGTCAACCATCTCACTCCTTGTAGAGGCGCGGCACCCTTTTCCCAAGGCCGCAGGTCAAATCTATTGCTATGGTGCCCATCAGATCTGCCAATTCAATAGCGGTGATTTCCTCATCGCCCTGGCGGCCGATGAGAACTACCTCATCGCCCACTGCCACAGCAGGGATCTGTCCCACATCGATGAGGCACTGATCCATACAGACCCGGCCCACCACCGGTGCCCGCCGTCCCCGCACCAATACCTGGCTCCTGTTGGAAAAATGCCGCCGGTAGCCGTCTGCATACCCGATGGGCAGGGTCGCAATTTTCGTCCCCGCGGCCACGGTGTGGGTCAGCCCGTAACTCAAGGGGGTTCCCGCCTTTACCTCTTTTAAGAAAACAATCTTCGTCTTGAGAGAAAGGGCGGGTCGCAGGGCCAGCACCTTCTTCACTCCCGGCCCGGGGTGAAAGCCATACAGGATGGCTCCCGGCCGGACCATATCCAGGTGCATTTCCGGGAGATCACAAATGGCCGCACTGTTGCAGACGTGCTTCAAGGGCGGCACCCCTAGGTCCCGCTCCTCCAGCTGCTGCACCAGCTTCATAAACCGTTTGTACTGCTTCCAGGTGTAAGCTTTATC